>DASUTZ010000251.1:0-2398 GCA_036374295.1 Actinomycetota bacterium | reverse complement strand
GGGAGAAGCGTCTGGGTGACGATCGATGACCGAGGACCGTACATCGACGGACGGATCATCGACCTCTCCGACGACGCCTTCCTCCAGCTCGCCCCCCTCGGCGCGGGGACGATCAACGTCCGGATCACCTGGTAGCGGCCTTCTCACGAAGCGGGTTCTCCGCGCCCTCGCCGAGCGGCACGGGATCCGGCCGTCGAAGGCGCTGGGCCAGCACTTCCTGGCCGATCCGAACCTGGCGCGCGCCATCGTCCGCGAGGCGGTCGTGGAGCCCGAGGACCGGGTCCTCGAGATCGGAGCCGGGCTCGGGTCGCTGACGCTGGCGCTGATCCAGGCGGGGGCCCACGTGCTCGCCGTGGAGCTCGACGGCGCCCTCCTGCCCGCCCTGCGGGAGGTGGTGGGCGGGTCGGACCGGGTGCGCGTGGAGCAGGTGGACGCGATGACCGCGGACTGGGGCGCCCTGCTGGGCCAGGAGCGCTGGCGGATGGTCTCGAACCTCCCCTACAACGTGGCCGTGCCGGTGGTCGTTCGGCTCCTGGAGGAGGCGCCGAGCGTGGACCCGATGCTGGTGATGGTCCAGCGGGAGGTCGGTGAGCGCCTCGCGGCGGGGCCAGGGGAGGAGGCGTTCGGGGCGGTGAGCCTCCGGGTCGCCTACCGGGCCGAGGCGTGGGTCGTGCGGCGGGTGCCGAAGACGGTGTTCTGGCCGGAGCCGAAGATCGAGTCGGTGCTCGTGCGGTTGGGGCGGCGGTCGCCGCCGGTCGACGTGCCCCCGGAGGAGCTGTTCCGTCTGGTGGACGAGGGCTTCGCCCAGCGGAGGAAGACGATGGCGAACGCGCTGGTGCGGCTGGGGTTGGGGCGCGAGGCGGCGGCCGCCGCGCTGGACGCGGCGGGGCTCGATCCGAAGGTGCGGGCCGAGGAGCTGGGCCTCGAGGACTTCGCCCGTCTGGCGGGGGCGCTGTGACGGTGATCCGGGAGCCGGCCCCGGCGAAGCTCAACCTGTTCCTGCGGGTGCTGGGGCGGAGGGACGACGGCTACCACGAGATCGAGACGCTCGTCTTGCCCTTGACGCTGGCGGACGGGGTGGAGGCGGCCGTGGCCGACGGGTTGTCGGCCGCGGCCGCCGGTCCCCACGCTTCGGGCGTACCGATCGGAGAGGAGAACCTCGTGGTGCGGGCCGCGAGGGCCCTGGCGGGGGCGTGCGGGGTCGAGCCCCGGGCCCGTCTGCTCGTCGCAAAGAACGTCCCGGTGGCGGCCGGCCTCGGAGGGGGGAGCGCGGACGCGGCCGCGGCGCTCAGAGCCCTCAACGACCTCTGGACCTGCGGGTTGGGAGTCGAGGAGCTGGCGGTGGTGGCGGCGGGCGTCGGATCGGACGTCCCCGCGCTCGTCCAGGGGCGTCCGGTGCTGGCTCGGGGGAGGGGCGAGGTCGTCGTGCCGTTCGATCTCCCCCGGCTGTGGTGGGTGGTGGTGCCGCGCGAGGGCGTGCGGGCCGCCGACGCGTACGCCCGGTGGGATGAGGAGGGGTCGACCGGTCCCGATACGGAGGGGCTGCTGGCGGCGGCGTCGGCGGGCGACCTGGAGGGGATCGCGGCAGGAGTGTTCAACGACCTCGACACGGGGGCGGTCCCCGAGGTCGAGGAGGCGAAGCGATCGCTGCTGGACGCTGGGGCCGCTGCCGCCCTGATGTGCGGCAGCGGCCCCAGCGTCGCCGGGCTGTGTCGGGACGGGGCTCATGCCGAGGAGGTGGCGGCCGCCGTCGAGGGGATCGCGTGCGCGACGGTTCGACGCTGAAGACGTTCGTGTCGGTATCGCCCGGTATGCTCGATGCATGTCCGCTCAGCCCGACCACGCTCGCCGCGAGATGGCCCGGAGCCTCCGCCGAGCCGGATACTCCCGGGCCCAGATCGCTCGGCGGATGGGACTCAAGAGCTCAGGTGGGGCGCTGGGTCGGTGGCTGACCGGCGTCCCCCCGCCCGCGTGGACGCGACGCCCTCGCGCGAAGGACCACCTTCGCCAGGAGGCCGTCCGCCTGCGTCGCACCGGTGCTTCCTACCGTGAGATCTCTGACGAGCTCGGCGTCTCGAAGAGCACCCTGTCCGCCTGGCTGCACGACGTCCCTCTCACCGAGGAGCATCGAGAGACGCTGGCTCTGAGGCAAAGATCTGCCGTTCAGCGGAGGGCCGATGCGCTTCGTGCCGCGAGCCGAGCCCGCCACCGATCGCTCGTGCGGGAATCGGAGGCGCGGGTCGGCGGCCTCTCCGAACGGGAGCTCTTCGTCGCGGGAGTGGTCGCGTACTGGGCCGAAGGAGCGAAGACCAAGCCCTGGGGCGCACGCAGCCTCGTGAGGTTCAGCAACTCAGATGCCGGGATGATCCGCTTGTTCTTGGCCTGGCTGGACCTTGTT
>DASUTZ010000250.1:0-2834 GCA_036374295.1 Actinomycetota bacterium | reverse complement strand
CTTGGCCGTGTCCGCCCGGTTGGCGCCCGAGGTGAGGGCGACCACCGGAGCGCCGTCCGCCATCAGCACCACGCTCTTCACGATCTGGCCGATCTCGCAGCCGATCGCCCGAGCCGCGTCGGCCGCCGTCCTCGTCCCCTCGGGGAACTCCCTGACGTCGAGCTCTCCCAGCCCCCTCGCCGCGGCCTCCGCCCGGAACCGGTCCACCGCCGACACCTTCCGCTCGCTCACGCCACCTCCTCCGCCAGATCCGCGGCGGCGTCCGCCAGCGCCGTCCGCGGCCGATCCATCGCCGCCTCGAGCCCGGCCCGGGCCGACAGGTCCATGACCCGCTCCGCCGGGATCTCCACCCCGTCCTCCACCTGCCCCGCCACCACGAACGCCCGGGTCCCGGCCTCCCGCGCCAGCCAGAGCACGCCCGCCGGCGCCTTCCCGGAAAGCGACTGCCGGTCGAATCGTCCCTCCCCCGTGATGACGAGGTCCGATCCGGCCACGTGTCGCGACAGGTCCAGGGCCTCCGCCACCAGCTCGAAGCCGGGCCGGAGGCGGGCGCCCAGGAACGCGATCAGCCCGCCTCCCATGCCTCCGGCCGCGCCGGCCCCTTCCACGCCCCGCAGGTCGAGCCCGAGGTCTCTCCCCGCGACGGCCGAGAACCTGCTCAGGCATCGGTCGAGGAACGCGACGTCCTCGGGCGAGGCCCCCTTCTGCGGCCCGTACACCGCGCTCGCGCCGCGCGGCCCCGTCAGCGGGTTGTCCACGTCGCAGGCCACGACGACCGAGGCCTTCGCCACCCGGGGATCGAGCCCCCGCAGATCGATCCTGGCCAGCCGGTCGAGGGCCTCAGCCCCGAGAGGGAGCTCCTCCCCCGCCTCGTCGTAGAGGCGGACCCCCACGGCCTGGGCCATCCCCGCCCCGGCGTCGTTCGTGGCGCTTCCCCCGATGCAGACGAGGATCCTGGTGGCCCCCGCCTCCACCGCCTCGAGGATCAGCTCCCCCGTGCCCCGCGTGGTCGCCCTCCGCGGGTCCCGCCTGGGCTCGGAGACGAGCTCGAGGCCCGAGGCGCGGGCCATCTCCACGATCGCCTCCCTCCCCTCCGGGGTCTCCACGAGACCGAACTCCGCCTCCACCGGATCCCCCAGCGGCCCGGTCACCTTCGCCCCGCGGACCTCCCCTCCCAACGCCGCCACGAGGGTGGAGAGCGTGCCCTCGCCGCCGTCGGCGACCGGCAGCTCCACGACGTCGTCGCGCGGCCGCGAACGCCGCCACCCGGTGGCCAGCGCCTCGGCCGCCGCTGGCGCGGTCAGCGTTCCCTTGAACTTGTCAGGGGACATCAGGACGCGCATGGTTCGAGCCTAGCGGGATTTCGGCGAGGCCTCTGGGCGCCTGTATGATTCCGCCCGAGATGGTGCTGGACCGACACTGGCTGCTGGGCGTGGCGCGCCGCGAGCGCGAGGCCCTGGGCAGGACGATTCAGTACACCGACCTCGGTGCCTGGGAGAACCCCGGCCCGTGGCAGGGGCGACCCATCATCGAGATCCTCTACCACCTGGCCGCCACCGAGATCGCCGCCGCCGAGGTCTGGGGCGGCGAGGCCCCCGCCGAGCTCGATGAGTATCGCAAGGCCGCCGGAGAGGACGCGAGCCCGGACGGCTTCACGCACTGGGCCCTGGCCCGCCGGGCGGAGCAGTCGGCCGTCCAGACGGCGCGGGAGTGGGGGCGGGCCGCCGACCTCCTGCTCGACCGCGCCACCGCGACCTCGGACGAGGACTGGCGGGACCGGATGATCCCCTGGTTCGAGGGGGACCTCCGGGCCGGCTACTTCCTCCAGTACCGCGTGGCGCAGTGGTGGCTCCACGGCCAGGACATCCTCGATGGGAGCGCCCAAGCCCTGCGCCGGGAGCACGATCCGACGTTCGTGGTGAACGACTTCGCGGTTCGGCTGATCCCGTACGCCCTCTCGCTGACTGCCGAGGACCCGGGCGAGCTGGTCGTACGGGTCGACCTCGACGGGGTGGGCGGGGGGGTCTGGCTCCAGTCCACCCGCCCCGGCCCGCCCCCGCCCGAGGACGCCACGCCGAGCGTGATCATCGGAGGGAGGGGGCCCTGGCTCGCCCTCGTGGCCAGCGGACGGGTGGACCCCGACGTGGCGCTGTATGAGGGCGTCCTCAACGTCGGGGGCGACCTCGCGGGCGGCGAGATGATCCTCCGAAGCCTGCGAGCCTATCCCTGAAGACGCGCGCCGCCCCTCGTGCTCCCTGCGATGGTGCCGTCGTGAGCCCAGGGGTTGACAGCCTTGCGCTTAGGTTTCTATACTGCGTACGGAACAAGGCTCCAATCAGGTGTCCTGAGAGGAGGTGGTGGAGCCATGCTGATGCGGTGGGATCCGTTCGGTGAGCTCGATCGCCTGACCCGCTGGGCCGGCGAGACTGGCCGTCGCCCGGCGGTGGCCATGGATGCCTTCAGGCGCGGGGACCGGTTCGTCATGACGTTCGACGTCCCCGGGATCGACCCCGATTCCCTCGACCTGACGGTCCAGGACAACGTGCTGACGCTCCGGGCGGAGCGCAGGACCACGCTCGACGAATACGACGAGCTCCTGGTCCACGAGCGGCCCGTGGGCTCCTACACGAGGCAGGTCTTCCTGGGGGAGAACCTCGACACGGAGAAGCTCGAGGCGGACTACGAGCAGGGCGTCCTGACGGTCATCGTGCCGGTCGCGGAGGCGGCCAGGCCGCGGAAGATCGAGATCGGGTCGAAGTCCAAGGCGATCGACGCCGGCGCCTCGTAAGGCGCCAGCCTTTGGGGCGGGGCGCGCGGCGAGGAACTCGCCGCGC
>DASUTZ010000249.1:0-3006 GCA_036374295.1 Actinomycetota bacterium | reverse complement strand
GAGCCCCTCCGGCACCACGAGGTCCACGGGCTCCGCCCCCCGGTTGCGGATGTGCGCCCGGGTCGTGTCGAAGTGGATGTTGCCCAGCACGAGGTCGCCCTCGCGCACGAACGCCCTCGTGTACACGGTCTCCGCCCCGCGCCCCTGGTGGACGGGGATGACGTGCGGGTATCCGGTGACCCGGCGGACGACGTCTTCGAGGTGGGTCCAGCCCGCCGATCCCGCGTAGGCCTCGTCCCCGAGCATCAGCCCCGCCCACTGCGACACGCTCATCGCCGCGGTGCCCGAGTCCGTCAGCAGGTCCACGAAGACTTCCTCGGCGCGCAGTCGGAATACGTTCCAGCCGGCGCGCTCGAGCGCGGCCTCGCGCTCCCGCTCCGGCAGCAGCCGGATCGGCTCGACCGACTTCACCCGCCAGGGCTCGGGCACGGGAAGCAGTCCGTCCATCGATCCCGACTCTCCCCGTCGCGATGGGCCGCCGGGAGGGACGAGGGTCCCATCACGACCGGGCCGAAGGTCCCTGGGGGGGTGGGATCAGGAGTTCTCGACCGGCTCGTCCTCGAGGACTCGGAGGTCCTCGGCGGGGAGGTGCAGCGTGACGGGCGTGCCCTGCTGATAGCCGTGCTCGTCCCCCCGGTTGGGAATCATCGCCTGGACCGTCTGGCCCTCGGGGAGGCGGACGATCACCTGCATCGTGGACCCGACGTAGACGGTGCGCTCGACCATGCCCGGGAGGCGGTTCTCGCCGACGGCGCCCTGCTCCTCAACCCGGACCCGCTCCGGCCGGATCACGACGCGCACGGGCGCCCCGGGGCCGGCCGTCCCCGTGGTGCGGAGGGTCGACTGCCCGATCCGGACGGCGCCGTCCGAGCCGTCCCCCACGGCGTCCATCAGGTTGGAGACGCCGAGGAAGTCGGCGACGTAGGCGTCGGCCGGCGTCTCGTAGACCTCCTTGGGGGTCCCCATCTGGCGGATCCGCCCGGCCGACATCACGGCCAACCGATCGGACATCGTGAGGGCCTCCTCCTGGTCGTGCGTGACGTAGATGAAGGTGATCCCCACCTCCTCCTGGATCGACTTCAGCTCGATCTGCAGGGCCTTCCGGAGCTTCGCGTCGAGCGACCCCAGGGGCTCGTCGAGCAGCAGCACCGCGGGGTTCAGCACGAGGGCCCGGGCCAGCGCCACGCGCTGCTGCTGGCCGCCCGAGAGCTGGGCGGGCTTGCGGTCCTCGAACCCCGAGAGCTCGACCAGGCGCAGCACCTCGCTGACCCGTCGATCGGTGTCCTCCTTCCCCACGTCCTGGAACCGGAGGCCGAACGCGACGTTGTCGCGAACCGAGAGATGCGGGAAGAGCGCGTAGGACTGGAAGACCGTGTTGACGTTCCGCTTGTGGGGAGGGGTCATGGCCACGTCCTGCCCGTCGAGCAGGATGCGGCCCTCGTCGGGACGCTCGAAGCCGGCGATCATCCGGAGGGTCGTCGTCTTCCCGCAGCCGGACGGTCCGAGGAGCGAGAAGAACTCGCCGGGCGCCACCTCTAGGTCGATGCCGTCCACCGCGGTCACGTCGGCGAACCGCTTGACCAGCCCGACGAGCTCGACGTGTCCCCCGGCCATCCTCACCCCCCGACGGCCGCGGCGAAACGCTCCAGGTTCTCCAGGAACCGGTCCACGTCGTCCTCGGTGTGCTGGACCGAGAGCAGCCACTGCTCGGCCTTCCCCCAGGGCGGGAGGAACACGCCGCCGTTGTGCTGGAACAGGAAGTGGCAGTGGCTCCAGCGGTCGTCCACCGCGAGGAAGTCCCGGTAGTCGCGCACGGGCGCCTCCGAGAACGTGAGGCAGCCCTTGGCCCCGATCGCGACGACGTGCGCCGGGAGGCCGTACCGCTCGATCACCTCGTCGCTGCCCTTCGCCATCCGCTCGGCCAGGGCGTCGAGGCGCGCGTAGGCCTCCTCGTCGAGGACCTCGGTGAGCGTGGCGCGGGCGGCGGCCATCGTGAGCGGGTTGCCGTTGAAGGTCCCCACCTGCTCGTACTCGCCCTCGGCGATCACCCGCATGACCTCCTCGGTCCCCCCGATCGCCCCGCAGGGTACGCCGCCGCCCATGGCCTTGGCCAAGCATACGATGTCGGGCGCCACGCCGAACCTCCGGGCGGCCCCGCCGGGCCCCACGGTGAGGCCGGTCTTCACCTCGTCGAAGGTCAGGAGGACGCCGTGGCGCCGCGTGATCTCGCGGACCCCCTCCAGGTAGCCCTCCTCGGGGAGGATGATCCCAGCGTTCATCATCACCGGCTCCAGGATCACCCCCGCCGCGTCGTGCTCGGAGAGCACGCGGTTCAACGCGTCGAGGTCGTTGAAAGGGACCGTGAGGGTCAGATCGATGAAGGCCTGCGGGATCCCGGCGCCGGAGGACACGCTCACCGGAGCCTCGCGGGGCCCCAGCTCCTCCAGCTCGTTGTAGACCGAGACCATCGCCGCGTCGTGATGGCCGTGGTAGGCCCCCTCGGCCTTCACGATCAGGTCGCGGCCGGTGGCGGCGCGCATCAGGTGGAACGCGTCCATCGTGGCCTCGGTCCCCGAGTTGTTGAACCGCCACAGCGGGAGGCCCCAGCGTCGGCTCAGCTCTCTGGCCACGATCAGCGCGTCGTCCACCGGCTGGGCGAAGTGGGTCCCTCGCGGCGCCTGCTCAGCGATGGCCCGGGCGATCGCGGGATGCCCGTGCCCGGCCAGGTTCACGCCGTACCCCCCGTGGAGGTCGACGTACTCGTTCCCATCGACGTCCCACACCCGGGACCCCTCGGCTCGGTCCAGCCAGACGGTGCCGGGCCTGGAGATCTGCCAGCTCGACGTCACCCCTCCGGCCAGGTGGGCCGAGGCCTCCTCGGTGAGGGCCCTGGAGGCGGGCTGACGGTCGAGGAAGATCCGCTCCTGCTCCTCGATCAGCTGATCGAGACGATCCATGCTCGCTCCTTCATCTTTGAACGGCCATTCAATATCATACGGACCGATC
>DASUTZ010000248.1:0-13854 GCA_036374295.1 Actinomycetota bacterium | reverse complement strand
GATCTCGCTGGTCCCCTCGAACAGGGTGTAGATCTTGGCGTCCCGGTACCACTTCTCGACGGGGAAGTCCTTGATGTAGCCGTAGCCGCCGAGGACCTGGATCGCCTGCTCGGTGACCCAGACCGCGACCTCGGAGGCCTTGAGCTTCGACATCGAGCCCTCGGCCCGCTGGAGCTGATCGTTCCTCACCATCCAGGCGGCCCGCCACGTCAGGAGGCGCGCCGCGTCGACCTCCATCGCCATGTCGGCCAGCTTGAACCCGATCCCCTGGTGCTCGATGATCGGTCGCCCGAACGTCGTCCGCTCCTTCGCGTAGTCCACGGAGTACTCGAGCGCGGCCCGTGCGATCCCCAGGGCCTGGGCCGCTACCAGCGGCCGTGTCAGTTCGAAGGTCTTCAGCGCCTGCGAGGACCGGGACGGCTCGCCGCCCTTCTCCCGCCCCCGCGCCAGCTTCGCTTCGAGCCTCTCCATCCCGCCCACCACGTTCTCCAGCGGGACCCGACAGTCGTCGAGGAGAACCTCCGCCGTGTGCGAGGCCCGGATCCCCAGCTTCCGCTCCTTCTTCCCCTGGGAGATCCCCGGTGTGTCTGGCCCGACGATGAAGGCTGCCTGGCCCCGATGCCCCAGCTCCGGATCGACGGTGGCCACCACGATGTGGACGTCGGCGATCCCGCCGTTGGTGATGAAGATCTTCTGACCGTTGAGCACCCACTCGTCGCCGTCGCGCTTCGCGGTGGTGCGGAGCGCGGAGACGTCGGAACCGGCGCCCGACTCGGTGACGGCGAAAGCCCCGACCTTCGGATGATCGGGAGTCCCGATCATCCGCGGGGCCCACTCGAGGAACTGATCGGGGGTCCCGGTGCCGGCCAGCGTGGCCAGCGGGAGCCCGGTGCCGAAGATGCCGAGCGAGATGCCCGCACAGCCCCAGCACGACTCCTCGAGGACGATCGGCATGATGAGGCCGGTGGGGTCGGCCCCGGCCATCTCCACGTAGAACTCGAGCGAGTTGAGCCCGACCTCGGTGGCCTTCTTCAGGACCGGCCAGGGGAACTCCTCGGACTCGTCGTACTCCGGGGCGACCGGACGGATCTCCTTCTCCGCGAACTCGCGGGCCCACTTCTGGGCGGTGAGCTGATCCTCGTTGAGCCTGAACTCCATATCGGGCGGTCCTCTCTGGCAGAATGACGAGCGGCCCGGGTGCCTATCCTACTGGAGGGTAGGTTACCAGCAGGTAGGGGGAAGGTCAATGGCGCAGCGGCGGCGGATGCGGGCTCCGGAGCGGAGACAGCAGCTGCTCGACGTGGCCCGGAAGGTCTTCGGCCGGAACGGCTTCCACACGGTGACGATGGACGCCGTGGCCAAGGAGGCCGGGGTCACCAAGCCGATCCTCTACGACCACTTCTCCTCCAAGCGAGATCTCTACCTGGCCCTGCTCGAGGCAGATCTCGCGTCGCTGCGGGAGCGCGTGCGCACCGCCCTCGAGACGTCGCGGGGGAACCGCGAGCGGATCCGGGCCTCGTTCCAGGTCTACTTCGACTTCGTGGACGAGCACGCGGAGGGGTTCCGCCTGCTGATGACCGAGGCGGTCGGCTCCGAGCGCGACTTCCGCGAGATGGTGGAGCGCTTCCGCGACGACGTCCACGCCGAGGTGACCGAGGTGATCCACCGGGAGTCCCGGGGGAGGGTCCCGATGGAGGATGCGCGCGACGTCGCGCTGGGGCTGATCGGGATGGCCGAGACGGCCGCCCAGGCCAACCCCGGCGCCTCCAAGGAGGATCGGCGCCGCACCGTGGACGCGCTGGTCCGCCTGGCCTGGCGGGGCATCACCGGTCTGGCCTAGCTCACGACGCCCGCAGGCCCTCACGGCGAGCGCGCCGACGACCGTGGGCGGGGTGCAGACCGACGACACCGTCTACTGAGCGGATCATGGGGGCCAGGCCGCGCAGGAGATCGCCTCGATCCACGATCCCAAGGAGCACCCCATTGCCGTCCACGACGGGGAGCCCGCGGACCCTCGCGGCCACGAGGGCGTCGATCGCCTCCGGCACGGTCGCGTCGCGCCGGCTCGTGACCACCCCGCGCGTCATGACGTCCGTCGCGTGCAGCTCGCACGGGAGCGGGTGTGGGTGCCGACCCGGAGTGGACAGCAACTCGACGGTGTGGAGGGGCTCTCTCGCACCCCCCACGTGCTCGAGCAGACCGGCCTCTGTCACGAGCCCTACGAGCGTCCCGTCGGCCTCCACCACGGGGACCGTCCGCACGTGGCGGTCCACCATCAGCTGGGCGATCTCCTGGCATCCCGCCGAGGGCGAGACGGTGGCCACGTCGTGGGTCATCACGTGCCTGACGAGGATGCGCATCGCCGTCACCTCCTGCCTCGGATCAAGCCTGGAGGCTCTCCGCCGAGCCGGACAGGGCGGTTCGGCCCGGCGAACGGGGGACGCTCGGTCCGCCCTCAGAGGTTCCCGCGCTCGGCCTGCTCCCGCTCGATCGCGATGAAGAGCTCCTTGAAGTTCCCGAGCCCGAAGCCGCGCGAGCCGTGGCGCTCGATGAACTCGTAGAAGACCGTGGGGCGGTCCTGCTGGATCTTCGTGAAGATCTGCAGCAGGTAGCCCTCCTCGTCGCGGTCGGCGAGGATCGCCAGGTTCTGGAGGTCCGAGTAGTCCTCGTCGATCTCGCCCACGCGCTCGGCGAGGTCCTGGTAGTAAGTCTCGGGCACACGGATGAAGCGCACGCCGCGCTCCCGCAGGGCGGTCACGGTCTGCACGATGTCCTCGGTCTGCATCGCGATGTGCTGGACCCCAGGCGAACGGTAGTAGTCGAGGTATTCCTCGATCTGGGACTTCTTCTTGCCCTCCGCCGGCTCGTTGATGGGGAACTTCACGCGGCCCGATCCGTCCCACATCACCTTCGACATCAGCGCCGTGTACTCGGTCGAGATCTGATCGTCTCGGAAGTGCATCAGCTGGGAGAAGCCCATGACCTCGGCGTAGAAGCGCACCCACTCGTTCATCTTGCCGAGCTCCACGTTGGCCACGCAGTGGTCGATCGCCTTGATGCCCACCTCCGGGCCGTCGTCGGGGTACGGCTCCTCCTGGCGGAAGGCCGGAAGGAAGGGGCCGGAGTAGTTCTCCCGCTCGATGAAGGAGTGGAGCGTCTCGCCGTAGGCCTTGATCGCCGAGCGCACCACCTTGCCGTGCTCGTCCTCGAAGACCTGGGGCTCCATCGCGCTCTCCGCGCCGCGCTTCGTCGTCTCCTCCCATGCGGAGGTGGCGTCGGGCACGCGCAGCGCGATGTCCTTGACGCCGTCGCCGTGCTCGAGGACGTGCCGCGCGATCGGGTGCTCGGGACCCTGGGCCCCCGTGAACACGAAGCGCACGTCGCCCTGCTCGCACAGCCACGAGACGGCGTCCCGGTGCTTCGTCTCCGGACCGCGGTAGGCCGTGACCTTGAAGCCGAAGGCCGTCGAGTAGTAGTAAGCGGCCTGGCGGGCGTTGCCGACGTAGTACTCGACGTGATCGATCCCCATGAGGGGGAGGAAGTCCTCCTGCTGAGCCATGCCCGGCACCTCCTGGTCCGTCGCCTCGTCCACTCTAGCAACTACCCCGAACACAGCTCCCTGATCATCTCCACGGCCTGCTCCTCGGTGATGTCGCGGGCCTCGGCCGCAGCTCGTTCGCCTTCCTCGTCCGACATGGTCTCCATCAGGGGCCTGAGGAGTCCCACGAACTCGACGGAAGCCTCCCCGAGCCCGACGCCCGTCTCCTGCTGGACCTTCTGGGCGACGCTCATCAGGAACAGGGCTCGGTCACGGTCGCCATGCTGGTACGCGTAGATCGCGGAGTCGAAGAGGAGCACCGGGATCGCCGATCGGTCGCCCGCCTCATCGAAGATGTCGACGGCACGCCGGAGGTGCGGCAGCGCCTCCTCGCCCCTCCCCTCGTGGAGCAGCGTCACCGCCAGCATGTGGAGGCCCCACGCCTCACCGAACAAATCCTGCGCCTCGCGATAGAGGTCGATGCTCTCGCTGAGCGCGGACTCGGCCGCGTCATAGTCCCCATCGTGGAGATGGGCGCTGCCCACCGCCCACTGCACCTTGGCCACCCCCACCCCCTCCCCCAGCTCGCGGAAGATCCCCAGAGCCTCCTCGAGGAGGGGCAGCGCGGCCTGCGAGTCCTGGGCTCCGCCGATGCCGAAGACGTTCAGACTGGCGCGGTTGTAGAGCGCCTCTCCGATCGCAGCGGCGTCACCGAGCTCTCGACGGAGCCGCAGGCACTCCTCGTACACCTCCGCCGCCTCCTCGTCCCCCATCCAGTAGAGGATCCCCCCCAGCCCCTCCAAAGCATCCGCTCGCGGGCCCGGGTGGTCGACCGCCGTCGGATGGGCCAACAGCCGCCCGAGCCATTCCCGGCCTTCTCGGAGATGCCCGCGCATCTGCCAGAATCGCCACGAGCTTCCGCCCAGCCGGAGGCCCGCCTCGAGGTCTCCCGCCTCGAGCGCCCAGGTGAGCGCGGCACGGAGGTTGTCGTGCTCGGCCGCCAGACGGTCCAGCCACAGGGCGCGGTCCGGGCCGAATAGCTTGGGCACGGCATCCTCCAGGATCCGCTCCACGAATCGTGCGTGGCGGGCCCGAACCTCCCCGGCCTCGCCCGAATCTTCCAGCAGCTCCCGCGCGTACTCGCCGATCGTCTGGAGCATCATGTAGCGGCTCCCGGCCGGGCCCGTGAAGGTCCGCACCAGGCTCTTGTCGAGCATCGAGGCCACGAGATCGAGCGTGTCCCCGAGCTCTCTGGCGCCGCCGCACACCTCCTCGGCGGCCTCCAGGGTGAAGCCCCCCATGAACACCGAGAGCCGCCGGAAGAACGAGCGTTCCCGCTCATCGAGGAGGTCGTAGCTCCAGGCGATCGCTCCCCGAAGGGTCTGCTGCCGCTCCGGGAGATCCCGAGCGCCGCCCGAGAGCAGGGCGAGGCTGTCGCCCAGCCGCTTCAGCAGCTCATCCGGCGGGAGCAGCTTGACCCGGGCGGCCGCGAGCTCGATGGCAAGGGGGAGCCCGTCGAGGCGCGCGCAGATCTCGGCGACCGCCGGCGCGTTCTCGTTCGTCACCTCGAACCCCGGCTGCACCGCCGAGGCCCGCTGGATGAAGAGCTGGACGGCCTCGAACTGCGACAGCGCCTCGAGCGGCGGGAGGGCCGCGAGGTCGGGGAGCCGCAGCGGCGGGACAGGGTACTCGCGCTCCCCCGAGAGGTGGAGGCGCTCCCGGCTCGTCGCCAGGACCTTCACCCCCTCGGTCGCGGCCAGGATCTCCCCCACCGCTCCCGCGGCCGGCACGACCTGCTCGAAGTTGTCGAGCACGAGCAGGATCTCGCGATCGGCGAGGTGCTCGATCAGCGTGTCGATCGCGGGCCGGCCGGGGTTCTCCTCCACGCGCAGCACCTCGGCGATAGTGGGGACCACGAGATCGGGCTCCTCGATCGATGCCAGCGGCACGAAGAACACGCCGTCCTCGAAGGCGTCCTGGAGCTCCGATCCCACCTGGATCGAGAGGCGGGTCTTGCCCGAGCCGCCCGGCCCGGTCAGGGTGAGGAGCCGGGTCTGTGCCAGGATCTCCGGGATCTCGGCGAGCTCCCCCTCGCGGCCCACGAAGCTCGTGACGGGCTGGGGGAGGTTCCCCCGGCGCGTCTCGAGCGAGCGGATCGGAGGGAAGTCCTCGGGCAGCCCGGGGATCTGGAGCTGGTGGAGGTGCTCCGGCTGGGGCAGGTCCTTCAGCCGGTGCTCGCCGAGGTCGCGGACGGCCACGCCCTCGGGGAGAGTCTGGGCCACGAGCGCGTGCGTGGCGTCCGAGAGGAGCACCTGGCCGCCGTGCGCGGCGGCCGCGATGCGCGCCGCCCGGTGCAGGTCGATGCCCGTGTAGTTGTCGCCGCCCAGGATGGCCTCTCCGGTGTGCAGCCCCATCCGCACGCGGACCCGCTCCCCTCCCGGCCACTCGTGGCTCTCGAGGGCCTGCTGGGCCTTGGCGGCGGCGGCCACCGCGTTGGGCGCGGCCGGGAACACGACGAAGAACGAGTCGCCCTCCGTGCCCACCTCCACCCCTCCGGCCGCCGAGAAGACCTCCCGGAGGAGGCGCTGGTGCTCCTCAAGCAGCGCGGGGTAGCGGTCCCTGAGGCGGGCCAGGATCCGGGTGCTCCCCTCGATGTCCGTAAGCAGGAACGTGATCGTCCCGGTCGGAAGCTCGCTCATCCTCCTCCCTCGATCGACGCGGTCCATTATGCGCCCGCGCTCGTGCCGCTCACAGAGGGTTGCGGCGGAAGGGAAGACCCTGCTACAGTCCCCCTGATAATGAGGATGATTCTCATGACCATCAGCGCGGCGCTGCTCGCCTCCGGATGCGGAACCGAGGCGGCCGACGGCGTCGGTGGAGTCGTCATCGTGGCAGGCTTCTTCCCTCTCGCCGAGGCGGCCGAGATCGCGGGCGGCGATCGCGTCCACGTCGAGAACCTCACCCCCGCCGGAAGCGACCCCCACGACGTGGAGCTGGCCACCGATGAGGTCGACACGATACTCGACGCCGAGCTCCTCCTGTACCTGGGGGGTGGCTTCCAGCCGGGGGTGGAGGAGCTCGCAGGGCGCAGGGACGACATCTCCATCGATCTCCTCCGGGACGTGGACACGCTCTCCGAAGGGGGAGAGGTCGACCCCCACGTGTGGCTCGATCCGATCCGGTACGCCTCGGTGGTGGAGCGGATCGGCCGCGCGCTGGCCGAGGTCGACCGCGAGGGGGCGGACGCCTACCTGGCCAACGCGGAGGCTCACGCCGAGGAGATCCGCGCGCTCGATGCGCGCTTCGAGCGGCGCCTGGCGGCGTGCGAGCACGACCTCCTGGTCGTCTCGCACGCCGCCTTCGGCTACCTCGCGGACCGGTACGGCCTGCGGCAGGAGGCCGTCTCGGGAATCTCGCCGGAGAGCGAGCCCGATCCTCAGCGGCTGGCGGAGCTGATCGATCTCGTTCGCGCCGAAGGGGTCACGACGGTCTTCACCGAGACGCTGGCGTCACCGGAGGTCGCACGGACGTTGGCCCGGGAGGCCGGGGTCCGGACCGCCCTCCTGAACGCGCTCGAGGGCCTGACGCCGGAGGAGGAGGCCGCCGGCGAGACCTACCTCTCGGTGATGGAGCGCAACCTGGAGACGATCGCGGAGGGTCTCGGATGTCCCGAGTGAGCTCGGACGAGCTGGCGCGGCTGGAAGGGGTCTCCTTCTCGTTCGACGGCTCCCCCATCCTCTCTGACGTGGACCTCCGGGTCGGGCGGGGGGAGTTCGTCGCGCTCGTGGGACCCAACGGGAGCGGCAAGTCGACCCTGCTGCGCATCCTGCTCGGCCTGCTCCCCGCAAAGGGGACGGTCCGACTGCTGGGGAAGACGCCGGACGAGCTCCGCGAGCGCTGGCGGATCGGCTACGTGCCCCAGCGGCCGACGCTCGCGGGAGATCAGGTGGCCAGCGTCGAGGAGGTCGTCGCGGCCGGCCGGCTCGCCCGCCGCGGGTGGTGGCGCCGCCTGCGGAGGGAGGACCGGGACGTGATCGGACACGCGGTCGAGTCGGTGGGCCTGCTGCCGCTGCGCCACCGACGCGTCAGTCACCTGTCGGTGGGACAGCAGCAGCGAGTGTTCATCGCCAGGGCGTTCGCCTCCGAGCCGGAGCTGCTCGTGCTCGACGAGCCGATCTCGGGCGTGGACGCCGAGTCCCAGCGACGCTTCCGCGACTCGCTCCTCCACACGATCGAGGACCACGGGACGGGGGTGCTCCTCGTCTCCCACGAGCTGGGGGCGGTGTCCGAGGACCTGGATCGCGTCGTCGTGCTAAAGGGCCGCGTCCTCTTCGATGGCCCGCCCTCCGACCTGATGGCCCGGGGGGTGAGCCTCGGGGTGCACCCCGAGGACCTCCCCTTCTGGCTGGAGGAGCTGCGGTGAGCCTTCCGTGGCCCTTCGAGCGGGAGTACATGCAGCTCGCGCTGGCCGCCGGCCTAGTCGTGGGCGCCTGCGCGCCGCTGATCGGCGCGTTCCTTGTCCAGAAGCGGATGTCGCTGATGGGGGATGGCCTGGGTCATCTCGCGTTCGCGGGCGTGGCCGGCGCCATCCTCCTCGGCGTGTGGCCCCTGTGGGGGGCGCTGCTGTTCACGGTGGTGGGCGCCCTCGCCGTGGAGGGGCTCCGCGCCCGGGGGAGGACGTCGGGGGACCTGGCGCTGGCGATCGCCTTCTACGTGGGGATCGCGTCCGGCGTGGTCCTGCTCGGCCTAGCGGGCTCGCTGAACGCGACCGTCTTCAGCTACCTGTTCGGCCAGATCCTGACCGTCACGAGCGGCGAGGTCGCCGTCGTGGCGGGCCTGGGGGCGGGCATCGTCCTGGCCTTCGCGCTCTCCAGGCGCGCCCTCTTCGCCACGGTCAGCGATGAGGAGTGGGCGCGGGTGGCGGGCCTCCCGGTCGGCGCACTCAACGCGCTCCTCGCCGTCCTGACCGCGATCATCGTCGTGGCCGCGATGCGCGTGGTGGGGCTCCTGCTCGTCGCGGCGCTGATGGTCCTCCCCGTGGCGGGTGCCCAGCTGCTCGCCCGCTCGTTCGGGGGGACGCTCCTCTGGTCGTCGGGGATCGGGGTGGGATCGGTGCTCGCGGGGCTGGTCGCGGCGAGGACGCTGGGGCTGGCCCCGAGCGGGACGATCGTCCTCCTCGCCGCGGCGGCCTTCCTCGCCGCGGCGCTCGTCTCATGGGTCCGAGGTCGGCTCGGAGGAACCAGCGAGACCACCTCCCTCCACTTCGAGGAGCGCGTGGCGGGAGGGGAGGACGCGTGAGCGCCCCGTCCGATCTCCACCCGACCGTGGCGCAGGAGCTCCGTCAGGGCGGCCAGCGCTACACCCCCGTGCGCCGGCGTCTCGTGGGGATCCTCGTCGAGGCGGACGGACCCCTCACGATCCCCGAGATCCTTCGCCGGAGCCCGAGGCTCGCCCAGAGCTCCGTGTACAGGAACCTCGCCGTGCTGGAGCGGGCCGGGGTGGTGCACCGGGTCGTTACGAGCGAGGAGCACGCGCGGTACGAGGTCGCCGAGGAGCTCTCCGGCCACCACCACCACCACCTGATCTGCGCCTCGTGCGGGCGCGTCGAGGACTTCGTCACGCCGCCCCGAGTGGAGCGAGCGCTCGCCCGGACGATGTCCGAGGTGGCCGAGGGAGCCGGGTTCTCTCCGACGCACCACCGGCTCGATCTCGTGGGCCTCTGCGACCGCTGCAGCTGAGCGCTACCCGTAGAAGAGCGCCAGGCTCGCCGTGAAGCCGTGGAGGAAGCTCCGGCCCCCGATCGGTCCCAGCTCCCCCGCGGCGAAGAAGCCCGCCACCGGCGGCCCCCCGAGCTCCTCGGCCACCAGCGCCGCGTCGTGGTTGGGCCCGGCGAACAACCTCCGCCCCCGACCGTTGCAGGTGAACAGGAGGGCGCCGCGCGGACGGTCGAGCCCCTCCAGGGCCCTGCGGAGATCCTCATCGGCCGAGTCGGCGTCGCGCACGTGGAACCGCACCGTCTCCCCGACGCGCACCTGGTCGCCCACCGCCATCGCGCCTGTGTCGCGGTCGGCCCCCAGCACGCCTCGGATCAGGAAATCCCCCTCCTCGGCGTGCTCGTCCACCACGCGGCCGAGGTGCAGTCCGCCGGCCAGGAGACCGCGATCCCGCTCGTCGGCCGCGGCGTAGATCTCGCGGAGCCGGTCGAGGGGCGAGCGGCCCCCGAGCTCCGCGATCAGGTTCCCCTCGGCCCTCGTGACGGTGAATGGCGGGCCCACCGGACGGCACCCCTGGGAGACGAGCGCGCGGACCGCCACGCCGCCCGGGAGCCTGGCCCCGACGGCGCCGGTCGTCACGACCTCGTCGTTCATGAAGAGCCGAGTGGAGCCCGGAGGGTAGACGCCGCTGGCCATCCCGCCGATCACCGCGGTGCCGGGGCGCCGCTCCTCCAGGTCGTCGAGGAACGCGTCGGCCGGGAACGTGAAGGGGTCGGCGATCACGATGTGGGTTCCGGAGCCCTCCGGCATCCCGACGAAGCGACCGCCGTCGAAGGTCACCGTGTACGGCTCGACGCGGTCCGGGAGGCGGGCCAGCCAGACGGCCACCGCGGGTCCGTGCTCGACCTCCCGCGGGCCCGCCACGACGGCCTGACCCACACACCCGAGGACGGCCTCCGGGGACGCCGCCTCCCGGACCGCGTCGAGCACCTCGGCGGGATCGTGATGGGGCGTGGAGAAGACGAGCGCCAGCGTGGGGCGATCGCGGAGGGGAGCGCGCGCGGCCATCGCGGCCTCGACGGCCGCAGGCCGCGCGCGCTCCCCCGTCGAGAGGCCCGCCTCGAACTCCATGCCCCCACCCTATCCGGCCCGCTCAGACCGAGCGGGCGCTCCTGGACGTTCACCCGGGTCGGAAGGGAGGAAGCCCGTCGCCCTCCTCGGAGGGGGCGGGCACCAGGATCCCGCGGAGCTCCCCGAAGCGCGCCGCGACCCGGGCCCACCCCTCTCGATCCCAGGACTCGGCGAGGTCCTCCACGCGTCCCTCCGACGTGGCGAACAGCGTGGGGACGACCCGTACACCCCAGGCACGCGAGATCGGATAGGGGTCCTCGTCCGGGATCGATGCGAACGAGACCCCGTACTCCCTCGCGAACGCGGCGGCGCGGTCATGGGCGTCCTGCACGACGGCCACGAAGCCCCCGTCAGCCGTTCGGTGGAGCCGCTCCATCGGGGGAGCCGCCATCTGGCACGTCGGGCAGGTGACCTTGTAGAAGGCGACGAGCGCGGGAGGCGAGAGATCGACCTCGGGGATCCCGGGGACCTCATCGCCCGGACGGAGCGGATCCGTCGCCACCGCTACCCCCGATCCCCGATCCCGTAGACCGCGCCGCCCCTGGCCCCCACGTAGACCATGCCGTCCCACACGGCTGGGGTCGACTCGATGCACCCCTCGAGCTGCACGCTCCAGAGCTCGGGGGGCTCGCGCCCGGGGCGGGAGAGGTCGTACGCGTGGAGCACCCCCGCGCAGTCGCCGAGGATGAGCACGTCGTCGACGATCACCGGCGAGGTCCACGTGGGCGGCGGGAGCCGCAGCTCCCAGCGGATGCGTCCCGTGTTGCGGTTCACGGCCAGGATGCGTCCCGTGTTGGTGGGGGCGATCACGAGCCGCCCGTGCACGGCAGGCGTGGCCCAGAGGCCTCCCGCGCCTCCCTCTCCAGGGACGGGAACCGACCATACGAGCGGGTCCTTCGGCTTGCGGGGATCGAGCTTCATGAGCTGCCCCACCTCTCGGGAGCGGCCGTTCAACCGCTCGAGCTCGGAGGCCACGTAGAGGTACCCCTCCTCGTCGATCACGACCGAGGCGTCGGTGTCGTCGCCCGTCCAGAAGCGGAAGACGCGGCGGTGCCGATCGCCCCCCAAGAGGACGTCGGAGACGTCCCAGCCCTGCACCAGCCCCCCCGAGTTGGCGAAGTACGCCACGCCGTCGTGGAACGCGACCGAGCTCTCGATCGAGACCTGCTCGTCACCCAGGGCCGCGATTAGCTCGTCGTCGTAGCCGGGGACCATCACGCGGATCCTGGGGTTCACGGTGACCCTCCCCTGGCCGTCGTAGCCTCGGTTGAGCTTCACGACGTAGAACCAGGAGTTCTCCCCTCCCTCGAGGAGGTAGTCGTCGATCACGAGCGGGGAGCCGTCCCAGTCGTCGTTCCACGTCGGATCCGGCGCCGAATCCGCCGAGAGGCTCCAGAGCTCCTCCATGGTGCGCCCTCGATCCAGCGCGAGGATCCGGAGCTGGTTGTCACGGGAGCCCACGTAGAGCAGCGGGTACCCGTCGGGGTCGCTGGTGACCGTCCCCTTGATCAGGTCCCCCGTCCTGAAGGGCTCCATCAGCGCACGGCCGTTCCTGCCGCCCACGACGTGGACCGCGTAGTCGTAGGCCCCGAACCGGATCTGGATGCGGCCCTCCCACTCCACGACGTTGGGCTGCCCCGTCCACCCGGTGCCGCACCAGAGCCTCGTCCCGGCCGCGTCCGAGGACTGCCCGCAGAGCCCGCCCGAGGTCGGATACCTCCACAGGATCTCCGGGTCCTCGGGGACGGGCCCCCGGCCGTGGTAGGTGCGGGTGGCGTTGCCCCGGAAGGTCGTCAGCCCCTCGATGCCGGTGTTGATGGGCTCGGGGGTGGAGGAGGGGCTTGGGCTCGGCTCGGGGGAGGCCTCACCGGGATCGGTCGGGGCCGAAGGGGGATCGCCGTCCCGAGCGGAGGGCTCCGGAGAGGCTCCCGAGAAGATCCCGAACCGCCATGAGGCGACCGCGGCGGTGCCGGCGAGCAGGAGGACGACGAGTCCGGTGAACCCGAGACGGTGGGTGGGCGAACGCTCAGCGGCATGCCTCCCCTGCATCAGCGTCATGCTACGGGAAGGATCTCCGGCTCGGAAGAAGGCATGGACTGAGGAGAGCGGTTCGGGCGACACTAGTCGCGGCCCCCGAGGGGCGGCGGAGCGCGATGAGCACATGACCGACACTACGACGGCCCGCCGGACGATCGGCGGGGCCGCGCGCGTGGGCCTGCTGGGCTCCGAGCGCTCGATGATCGCGGTTCGCTGGCTGGCGGCGGTCTTCGCCCTCGTCCAGATCCTGGCGTACAAGGACGCTCCGTACCCCGAGGAGATCCCCGTCTTCGCCCTCGGCCTGACGGCGGTAGGCGTCCTGGCGGCGGGCAACGGGGCGCTCTGGATCGCATCCCACCGCGCCGTGAGCGCTCGCGCGCTGGCGCAGGCCGGGCTGGCGCTGGACGTCCTCGTGGCCGAGGCGATCGTCTGGCTCTGGGCGTTCGATCCGGGCTCCGCCCTGTGGGCGGTGCTCTACGTCCTGCCCCTGGAGGGCGCGATCAAGTTCCAGCTCCGAGGCGCGCTCGGGACCTGGGCGGTCGTCACGGTGCTCTACGTGGCTCGCGAGTTCTGGGGATACGCGACCTTCGAAGGCTTCAACCTCCAGTGGAACAGCATCACGTTCCGGATGGGCATCGGCCTCCTGATCGCCCTCGTGGGAGGCCTGATGGCGCGGAACCTCACGCGCGAGCGGGCCCTGGCCGAGGATCGCCTGGCCCGGCTCCGCAGGATCGACCGGCTGCGGGCGGGCCTGGTCTCCACGCTCGCTCACGACGTGCGGAACCCGATCGCAGCGATACGGGGAACGATCACGATTCTCCTCTCCCCCCGGGTGGGGCAGCTGTCGAAGGAGACCCGCCTCGACCTGCTGAGGAGCGCCGACCGGCAGGCCGAGAGGCTGGAGCGGCTCGCGATCGACCTCCTCGACCTGGCTCGTCTCGAGCGGGGCCGGCTGGAGCTGACGTTCGAGAGCGTGTCGATGGCGCCGCTCGTGGGCCGCGCTCTCGCCTTCATCGAGGGGGGGCATCAGGTCGAGGTCGAGGTCCCAGACGACGTGGTCCTCCGGGCCGACCCCGGGAGGGTGGAGCAGATCCTCGTCAACCTCGTGTCCAACGCCCTCCGCTACGGACGGGAGCCGTTCGAGCTGCGCGTCTCGTCCTCGGACCACGAGGTCGTCGTCGTCGTCACGGACCGGGGGGAAGGCATCCCGCCGGACCAGCAGCCGACGCTGTTCGATCCCTTCCGGTCGGAGCCCGACGGCGGGTCCGTGGGCTTCGGCCTCGCCATCGTGCGGGCGCTGGCCGAGGCCCACGGCGGCTCGGCCATGTATCGGGACCGCGATGGAGGAGGCGCCTGCTTCGTGGTGCGGCTGCCGGTCGCCGGCCCGGGCTAGGGCAAGAACTCGAGCATGCGGTCGATCGCGCGGCGCGCGCG
>DASUTZ010000247.1:0-3852 GCA_036374295.1 Actinomycetota bacterium | reverse complement strand
CGCACGCGACGCCACCCTCCCCGAGGACCTGAGGCGCGGCGACCTCGTGGCCTTCGCCTCCACGGGGGCCTACGAGTACGCGATGGCCAGCACCTACAACAAGGTGGGGCGCCCCGCGGTGGTGCTGGTGGGCGGCGACGGGGAGGCCCGCCCGATCCTCCGGAGGGAGGAGCTCGGGGACCTGGCCCGACTCGACGTGGGGCCGCCCCCCACCGACCGCGTTCCGGCCCCCCCGGGGATCGAGGTCCGCCCGGCCCGGGCCCGGGACGCTCGCGGCGTGATGGACCTCGTGGCCGAGGTCGCGGCCGAGGGACGCTTCATCCGGACGGAGCGGGTGGCCCCGTCCGCCTGGCCCTACCGCGCCCGGCTCCGCCGGTCGTGGACGTCCGACGGCGCCGAGATCGTGGCGCTGGAGGACGGCAAGGTCGTGGGGCACCTCGGGATCTCCCGGGAGTCCGTGCCCGCCCTCCGCCACGTGGCCGCCATCGGGATGTCGGTCCGGCGGGACCATCGGAGCCGCGGCGTGGGGTCCTCCCTGATGTCCGAGGCGATCCGCTGGGCCCGCGAGGTGGGCGTGGAGAAGCTGAGCCTCTCGGTCTTTCCCCACAACGCCTCCGCGATCGCGCTCTACCGGAAGTTCGGGTTCGTCGAGGAGGGCGTCTTCCGAGGCCACACCAGGAAGTCGTACGGCTACGAGGACGAGGTCGTGATGGCCCGATGGGTGTGAGGACCCTGACGGTCGGGTTCCTCGGCTGCGGCACGGTGGGCGCCGCGACCCTGCGCCTCCTGGACGAGCACGCCGAGGACATCGCCGAGCGGGCGGGGTGCCGCATCGAGGTGGCCCGCGTGGGCGTGCGGGACCCCGGGCGCGAGCGCGACGTGCCCGTACCCGCCGATCGCTTCACGGGCGACCTGCGCTCCGTGGTGGACGACCCCGAGGTCGAGGCCCTGGTCGAGGTGATGGGCGGGGTGGATCCCGCCCTCGACCTGATCCTGCGCGCGCTGGGGAAGGGCAAGCACGTCGTGACGGCGAACAAGGAGCTGCTGGCCTCGAGCGGCCGCGACCTCTTCGCCGCGGCCGAGAGCGCGGGCGTCGACCTGCGCTTCGAGGCCGCCGTGGGCGGAGGTATCCCCCTGATCCGCCCGCTGAAGGAGTCGCTGGCGGGCGAGCGCGTCGCCCGCGTCACCGGCATCGTCAACGGCACGACGAACTTCGTGCTGACCCGTATGCACGAGGACGGGATGTCGTTCGACGAGGCGCTGGAGCTGGCGATCGAGCAAGGGTTCGCCGAGCCTGATCCCACCGCCGACGTCGAGGGGCACGACGCCGCCGCGAAGTGCGCGATCCTCGCCTCGATCGCCTTCAACTCGCGCGTGGTCGCGGACGACGTGGCCCGGGAGGGGGTGGGTGGGGTGAGCCGGGAGGACGTGACCTTCGCCGAGCAGCTCGGCTACGTGGTGAAGCCGTTGGCGGTGGCCGAGCTCGACGGCGACGACGTGGCCGTGCGCGTGCATCCCGCCATGCTGCCGGAGGACCACCCGCTGGCCGCCGTTCGCGAGAGCTTCAACGCGGTCTTCGTGGAGGGGCCCAACGTCGGGGAGCTGATGTTCTACGGGCGGGGCGCTGGCGGCGAGCCCACCGCGGTGGCCGTCGTGGGCGATCTCGTGGACGTCGCCCGGAGCGGCGGCAGGCCCGTGGGATGCACGTGCTACCGCGAGCGGCGGATCCTGTCGATCGAGGAGAGCGAGGGGCAGTTCTACCTCCTGCTCGCGGTCGTCGACCGCCCGGGGGTGCTGGCCCGGATCGCCGGGGTCTTCGGGGAGCAGGGGGTCTCGATCCGCAGCGTGTGGCAGGAGGGGACCGGCGAGCAGGCGCTGATCGTGATGATCACCCATCGGGCGAACGAGGGCGCGCTCCGCCGCACCGTCGAGGGTCTGCGCGCGCTCGACGTCGTCCACGAGGTGCGGAGCGTGCTCCGCGTGGAGGGCGAGGGCTGATGGCGGCGCCGTGGCGGGGCATCGTGGAGGAGTACCGGGAACGGCTTCCGGTGACGGACTCCACCCCGATCGTCACGCTCGGAGAAGGCGGCACGCCGCTGCTCCGCTCGCCCTCGCTCTCCGAGGAGACCGGCTGCGAGGTCTACCTGAAGTACGAGGGCGCCAACCCCACGGGGTCCTTCAAGGACCGGGGGATGACAGTGGCGATCTCCCGGGCGCTGGAGCAGGAGGCCGAGGCCGTGGTGTGCGCCTCCACCGGCAACACGAGCGCCTCGGCGGCGGCCTACGCGGCCCGGGCGGGGATGACGTGCGGCGTGCTCGTGCCCCGGGGCCGCGTGGCCTCGGGGAAGCTGGCCCAGGCTCTGGTGCACGGCGCGCGGATCCTGGAGATCGACGGCAGCTTCGACCGGGCGCTGACGGTGGTCCGTGAGCTGGCCGAGGGGAGCGCGGTGACGCTCGTCAACTCGGTGAACCCCGACCGCATCGAGGGGCAGAAGACGCTGGCGTTCGAGGTGTGCGACGCGCTGGGGCGCGCCCCCGACCACCACCTCCTCCCGGTGGGGAACGCCGGCAACATCACGAGCCACTGGCTCGGCTACCGGGAGTACGCGGCCGACGGGCTGATCGGCGAGCCGCCGGCGATGCTTGGGTTCCAGGCGGCGGGCGCCGCCCCGATCGTGCGCGGCGAGCCGGTGGCGAACCCGATGACGATCGCCACGGCGATCCGGATCGGGAACCCGGCCTCGTGGGAGGGGGCCGAGAAGGCCGCCGCCGAGTCGGGCGGGGCGATCGAGGCGGTGACCGACCGGCAGATCCTCGCGGCGTACCGGCGGCTGGCCCGCGAGGGGATCTTCTGCGAGATGGCCTCGGCGGCGTCGGTCGCGGGGCTGCTGCAGGTCTCGGCCCTGGGTCGGCTGGAGCGAGGGAGCACGGTCGTGTGCGTGCTGACCGGGCACGGGCTGAAGGACCCGGAGTGGGCGGCGGCGACCGCGCCCCGCCCGGCGCTCGTGGAGGCCGACCCGGGCGCGGTCGCCGCCGCCCTGGGGCTCTAGGGGGATGCGCCTCACCGTCCGCGTCCCGGCCACCGCCGCGAACCTCGGCCCGGGCTTCGACGCCCTCGCCCTGGCCCTCGGCCTCCACAACGAGGTCGTCTGCGAGACGTCCGCGGAGCCCGCCGTCGAGGTCTCGGGCGAAGGCGCCGGCGAGCTCCCCGAGGACGCCTCCAACCTCATCTTCCGGTCCATGGCCTTCGTGGCCCGGGAGGCGGGCGGCTCGCTTCCGTCGCTTCGGCTCCAGTGCCGCAACGAGATCCCCCTGGAGCGGGGCCTGGGCTCCTCGGCCTCCGCGGTGGTGGCCGGGGTTCTGGTGGCCGACCGTCTCCTTGGCTCGGGCCTCGACCCCGACCGGCTCCTGGGCCTGGCGGTGGACGTGGAGGGACACCCCGACAACGTCGCGGCCTGTCTCCGCGGGGGCGGCGTGATCGCGTACCTCTCCCGTCACGGCTGGCGCGCCGAGCGCCTCGAGCCCCATCCCCATCTCGCGCCCGTCGTCCTGATCCCGGAGGGGGAGCGGGTCCCGACCCAGGACGCCCGCCGCGTCCTCCCACTCGAGGTCCCGCTCCGCGACGCGGCCTTCAACCTCGGCCGGTCGGCCCTGGCCGTCCGCGCGCTGACCCACGACCCTGCGCTGCTCCACGAGGCCCTTGAGGACCGGCTGCACCAGGCTCGCCGCCTGGAGCTCGCGCCCGGCGCTCGGGCGCTCTTCCGGGACCTGCGAGACGCCGAGATCCCCGCGTGCGTGGCCGGGGCCGGCCCCACGATCCTCGCCTTCGAGGGTCTGGGCGGCCCCATCCCC
>DASUTZ010000246.1:0-7773 GCA_036374295.1 Actinomycetota bacterium | reverse complement strand
GGGCGCCGGCGGCGCCGCCCACCACCGGCACCCCGAGCGTCATGGCCTCGAGCATCGGGAACCCGAAACCCTCGTAGATCGAGGGATAGGCCAGCACGGCGGCCTCCCCGATCAGCGTTCGGCGTTGGCCGGGCCCGACGGCCCCCGCCAGCACCACCCGGCCCCTCGCATCCGGATCGAGGCCCGCGATCGCGTCGTCCACCTCCGGACGGCCGGGGCCGTCGGGCCCGGCCACCACGAGCCGGAGGTCCGGATGCTCGCCCGCCATCCGCCCGAACGCTCGCACGAGCCTGGCCAGGTTCTTCCTCGGCTCGATCGTCCCGAGCGCCAGCAGGTACGGGCGTCCTCGGAGCCGCTCCTGCAGCTCCCCGGCAAGGGGCTCGGACGCGTCGAGCCTCGGGACCCCGAACGGCACCACCGCGATCCTCCCCTCGCGTCGCAGGCCCGGCCCGAACAGGCCCTCGACCTCCTCCGCGATGGCCTCGGTCGCGCAGTGGACCCAGGCCCCCCGGGCCACCGCCCGCCGGAGCACCCGGGCGAAGCCCAGCACCACCCTGGTCACGGTCTCGGGGAAGAGGGCGAAGGCGCAGTCGTGGATCGTCACCAGCGTCGGCAGGCGGCTCGGCGGCGTGAGGTAGTTCGTGGCGTGCACCACCCGCGCTCCCCGTACCCACCGGTCGATCCGCGGACGGCCGGCGCGACCCCAGGCCGCGACGAGCCCCCGCGTCGGCAGCCGGACCACGCGGGTGCCGCCCGGCAGCCCGTCGGTCCGCACCCGCAGGCCGATCGCGTACGGAACGAGCTCGGCTCCGGCATCGACCAGCGCGTCGTGCGTCTCCTGCACAGCGAGCCCGATGCCGGTCCGGAAGCCGGCCAGCGGCGTGACGTCGAACGCGACGGCGGGCGAGCGCATGGGCCGATTCCTACCACATCGCCTCAGCGAAGCAGGAAGTGATACAGCTCCCCGAACCCGGAGAGCCGAGGCAGATCGCTCTCCGGAACCGGCGGCCGGACCCCGAGCGGCTCCCGATCGTCACGGAGGGCGGCGAGGATGGCCCGACCCTCGTCCACGGTCCGGTAGAAGTGCGCCCGCGGGTACTCGCCGGCGATCGCCACCGTCCAGGGCCGCACCGGGAGCACGAGCGTCCGCCCCAGGTCGATCGCCTCCTGCACCGGCAGCCCGAACGTCTCCAGCCGCGACGGGAAGAGCACCACATCGGCCCGCGCCATCGCGGCCAGCGCCTCCGCGTGCGCCATCCGGCCGGCGAAGGTCACGTGGCCACGCGCCCGCTCCCGCACCCACCGGGCGTAGCGGTTCTCGTCCCCCGAGAGCGTGACCGTGAGCCGGACCCCGGGCTGGTCGCAGAGCGCGATCGCCTCCTCGAAGTTCTTGAACACCCTCGGGAGCGAGGCGTAGACGCATGCCAAGCCCGTGCCCGCCGGCGGCGGGACCTCCTCGATCTCCACCGGGGCCTCGGTCCGGGGGGCCACGACCAGGAGCCGATCCCGGGACACGCGCATGTACCGCCCGATGAACTCGGTGAACCACGGCAGCTGCCCGATCACGCGGTCGTTCCGCCGGGCGTTCGTCCGGTACACCCATCCATAGAGGAACGAGCGGACGACCTCCCAGGGATGGAGGCGGAGGTCGCGAAGGGTCGGTCGCCAGTACGGGAGCGGGTTGTGACAGTAGACGGCCTGCCGACGAGCCACGACCGGGGGGGTGACGTCATGGAGAGAGAGCCAGACATCGGGGCGCCACCGGCGCGAGAGGCCCGGGAACCGCAGGTACTCGGTCAGGACCCTCCAGAGGTAGGATCGTCGCGCCCCCGGGAACGACGCGAACCGCACGTTGGGGCCCTCATCCCAGGAGCCGGCATCGTGGACGAGGAACAGGAAGTTCGCATCGGTCGAGACCCGGGCCGCGGCCACCGCCTGGCGGAGGATCGTCAGGGGCCCGCCCGAGACGAGCGCCACCGCCGATACCACGACCAGCGGCAGGTCCCGCCGCTCGAACCCCGTCCGGACGTCTCGGCTCGGCGTCATCTCCGGGAGGCCATCCAACACGACCGCGAGGCCCTCCGCATCCCCGAGGCTCCGGCGTGACACGCCGAGGGAAGCCGCCGGGCCCGCCGCTCCGGTGGATGCCCGTTGCCCAGTACACGGACATGGAGTCGGCGCGGCTCATGGCCGGCCTCCTCGAATCGGAGGGGATCGAGGTCGTCCTCGACCCGCCCGACGTGACGAGCTCCTGGGATGGGGGGATGGCGCGGGTCCTCGGCTACCGGATCAAGGTCATGGTTCTCGAGCACCGGCAGACCGAGGCGGCCGAGATCGTGCAGGGGGTCGAGGAGGGCCGCCACCGGTGAGCGCGAGGCACACCCCGAACAGCGGCCCGCCGCCCTCCCGCGAAGACCTCATGGCCCGCTTCGCGGAGGCGGGCCTTCGGCCTCGCTGGTGGGGCAACGCCGCCGGGGACGAGTACGGGTCGCACACGCACGAGCACCACAAGGTCCTGTACTGCCTCGAGGGCTCGATCACCTTCCACACGGAAGAAGGCGACCTCGAGCTCCGGCCCGGCGACCGGCTCGACCTCGACGCCGGCACATCGCACGCCGCCACGGTCGGCCCGAACGGCGTCACGTGCGTCGAGGCCTACGTCGAGGGGTGACCCCAGCCTCGTCTACACTCTCCCCCATGAAGGTCAGCCTGGTCCTCACCGTCCAGGACGCGGCCGAGACGATGGAGCGCTTCCTCGACTCGGTCCGGGCGCAGACCCTCCAGCCCGACGAGATCGTGGTCGTGGACCGGGGCTCGACCGACGGCACCCTCGACATCCTCCGGGCCGCCGGCGACGTCGTCCTGCTCGAGGCGCCCGGAGCGAGCATCGCCAGAGGACGCAACCTGGCCATCGAGGTGGCAACCCACGACCTGATCGCCGTCTCCGAGGCCGACTGCGTCCTCTCGCCTCGCTGGCTCGAGCAGCTGGCGATGGCGCTTGAGGCCGGGGCCGACGTGGCCATGGGCTACTACCGTCCGATCGCGCACACCCTGTTCGAGACGGCGGCGGGCGCGATCGCCGCGCCCGAGCCGCACGAGATCGACGAGGTCCGCTTCATGCCCTCGTCCCGGTCGATCGCCTTCCGTCGTGACATGTTCGAGCGGACGGGCGGGTACCCGGAGTGGCTCGAGTCGGGGGAGGACCTCTACCTCGACCACCGCCTTCGCGACCTCTACGCCGACATGCGGTTCGTGCCCGAGGCCGTCGCGCACTGGCGGATCCGCCCCACGCTGGGCGAGACCTTCCGCCAGTACTTCCGGTACGCGGAGGGGGACGGCCGGGCTGGGATGTACCCGGAGCGGCACCTCCTCCGCTTCACCGCATACGGCCTGCTCGCGTACGCCGCAGCGAGGCGCAGGTGGCCGCTCCTGGCGGCGCTCGCGCTCGGAGGCTCCTTCTACGCGGGGAGACGGGTGCGGCGCCTGACCAGGATGCTGCCCGGACGGCCCGCGGCGCAGGCGGCCGCCGCGGCCCTGATCCCGCCGATGATGGCCATGATCGACGCAGCGAAGATGGCCGGCTACATCTCCGGCCTCCTGGAGAAGGCGAGGAGCTGAGGGTGGACCTGGCCGAGTTCCGGGCCCAGTTCCCGGCGCTGGCCGACCACACCTGGCTCAACACCGCCACCGCTCCTCCGGCGGCCCGGCCGGTGGCCGAGGAGCTCCGCCGCGTCCAGCGCGAGTGGGAGACGGGCGAGTTCGCCTGGACCGACTGGGAGGCGGAGGCGTACGCGACGCGTCCGCTCTTCGCCCGGCTCATCGGGGCCGATCCCGACGAGGTGGCCCTCGTCTCCTCCGTGTCCTACGCCGCGGCGACCGTGGCCGCCTCGCTCTCGCCACGCAGGATCGTGGTCGGGGCGCGGGAGTTCCGCAGCAACTACTTCCCCTGGGTGGCGCTGGCCGACCGCGGGTTCGAGATCGTCGAGGTCCCCGCCAACGCCGAGGGCGTCGTCACGACCGACGCGCTCCTCGAGGGCCTGGCCGAGGGGGCTCTGGTCGCGGTCAGCGAGGTCCAGTCCTCGAACGGGTACAGGATCGACCTCGCCCGCCTCACCCGGGAGACCCAGGCGCAGGGGGGCCGCGTCTTCGTCGATCTCTGTCAGTCGCTGGGGTGTCTCCGGTTCGACGCGGGAGCGCTCGGGGTCGACTACGCGGCGGTCCACGGCTACAAGTGGATGCTCGGCCCGCGGGGGGCGGCGTGGCTCTACGTGCGACGCGACCATGTCGACGAGTGCCCTCCCCTGACGCCGAGCTGGAAGTCGCCCGAGGACCCCTACGCCGAGTACTACGGCGGGCCGCTCGAGTACGCGAAGACCGCCCGGAAGCTCGACGTCTCGCTGGCGTGGTTCTCGTGGCCCGGGGCGCGCGCGGCGCTCGAGCTCCTTCTGGCGCTGGACGCCGAGGCCGTGGAGGAGCGGGCGGTCGCGCTCGCCCGCGCCTTCCGAGAAGGCGCGGGCGAGCGCGGCTACGCCGTCTGCACCGAGGAGCTCCCCTCCCAGATCGTGGGGATGGAGATCCCCGATGCCGAGGGGCTCCAGCGACGCCTCCGCGAGCAGCGAGTGGTGGCCGCCGTGCGCGGGGGCTTCCTCCGGATCGGCTTCCACGGCTTCAACGACGAGCGCGACGTCGAGCGCGGACTGGCCGCCCTCGACCGGGCCTGACGCTCGGGCTCCCTTCTTGGCGACTTGGGGTAGGCTCGTCCGCCACAAGCGAAGGAAGGTCGGAGCCCATGGTCCCGAAGATCCTCGCCGTGCTCGTGGCCGCGCTGGCCCTGCTCCCGGTCCCTCCCGCCAGGGCCGAGGTCCACCTGATGAAGATCGCGGAGGTGTTCGCCGGCGTGGCGGCTGCCCCGCAGGCGCAGTATGTGGAGCTCCAGATGCACGCGCTCGGCCAGAACTTCACGAACGGCGCGTGGATCGAGGTCTTCGACAGCGCCAACGCCTCGCAGGGAACCTTCACGTTCACCGAGAATCAGGCGAACGGGAACAACCAGAGCAAGATCCTGATCGCCACCGCCGAGGCCGAGATCTTCTTCGGCGTGGACGCCGACCTCGTCATGGGCTCCGCGGCGATCCCCCCGGCCGGCGGCAAGGTCTGCTTCCAGGCCCCGGGCCACGGCATGATCGACTGCGTCGCCTGGGGGAGCTACTCGGGTCCGAGCAGCGGCGTGGGGATCCCGTTCCGCGCGGGCGAGGGGATCCCTTCCGGAGCGGCGATGGAGCGGAGCCTGAAGGGGAACGGGACGCTCGAGGCGGGCGACGACACGAACGACAGCGCCGTGGACTTCCGGTTCGGCCTCCCGGCGCCCCGCAACAACGGGGGCGGCGCGGGGGGGGCGCCGGGGGGGGCGCTGTCCTTCCACGGGAACCTGCTCGTCCCCGAGGCCGACGAGGTCCACCTCGTCCCCGTCCAGCGCCTGGGGCTCAACGAAGACCCCGTCACCGTGAACTACCTCGCGCTGGGGGGCTCGGCCACCGACGGCCTCGACTACCACGCGGTGGAGGGCACGCTCCAGTGGCCCAATGGCGACAACGACGACGCCTCCTTCAACGTCGAGATCATCGACGACGCCGATCCCGAGGGGCCGGAGACGATCCTCATGCGCATCCGCAGCCCGGTGGGCGGGGCGGTGCTCGGCCCGATCCCCGACGCCACCATCACGATCGAGGCGAACGACGACACGGGGCCGCCAACGAGCCGCATCACGAAGCCCAAGCACCGCAAGCGCTACCCGGCGAAGAAGGTCCGGAGGCTCACGGGCAGCGCGTCGGACCCGGAGGTCGGCATCGCCCTCGTCCAGATCGCCCTCCAGCAGCGTCTCGGGAAGGGATGTCGGTGGTGGAACGGGAGGAAGTTCGTCAAGCGCGCGTGCTCCTCCCCCCGTTGGGTCGGGGCGAAAGGGGGCGCCTCGTGGAGCTACCGGCTCTCGAAGCTCCTCCCCTCGAGCACCGGCACGATCAAACGCTACGAGCTGCGGTCCCGGGCCCGGGACGAGGCCGGCAACCTCGAGGCCTCGTTCAAGCGGGGGCGCAACCGGAACCGGTTCGAGGTCCGCTAGTCAGAGGCCGAGGAGGCGCGCCGCGTTGCGGCGGAGGATGTTCGCCTTCTGATCCTCCTCGTACCCCAGGTCCTCGAACTCCGAGAACCAGCGGTCGAGCGGGATGAAGGGGTAGTCGCTGCCGAACAGGGTGCGGTCGTTGAGGCGGCGTCCCGCCTCGCGCCGCACCTCGGACGGGAGGTAGCCGGGGGCCCACCCCGAGAGCTCGATCCACACGTTCGACTTGTGCAGGGCGTAGGCGAGGCACTCCGGGTACCAGGGCCAGCCGAAGTGCGCGGCGATCCAGGTCACCTCGGGGAAGTCCGCGCCCACGGAGTCGAGGAACGCTGGATGCGAATACCGGATCTTCGTGCCGCCGGCCCCAGGCGTCCCCGCCCCGATCCCGCACGTCCCCGTGTGCATCAGCGCCACCAGGCCGCGCTCCTGCATCCGCTCGTAGATCGGATAGTAGCGCTCGTCGCCCGGGTCGAACCGCTGCATCGTGGGGTGAAACTTCAGGCCCCTCAGGCCGAGGTCGGCCACGCGATCCGCCTCGGCGACGGCGTCCTCGCGGTGGGGGTCTACCGAGCCGAACCCCATCAGGACGCCCGGGTACCGCTCGCCGAGCGAGGCCATGAACTCGTTGCCCAGCCATCCGCGGCCCGTGACCGACTCGTCGTCCCAGTCCAGGACCACCCCGAGCACATCGAGCGACGCGTACTCCTCGGCCACCTCGTCGAGGGTCTTACGCGGCGGGGACTTCCGGAAGTAGCGCTCGGTCGCCTCGAGATGGGGACCGAGCGCGTTGTCGAGCCACTCGTCGGTCGGCAGGTGGACGTGGAGGTCGATCGCCTTCGGCACGAGCTCAGTCGTAGTCGTAGAAGCCCTTGCCCGTCTTCCGCCCGTGCCATCCCGCGTCCACCATGCGGCGGAGCAGCGGGGGCGCCGAGTAGTCCGGGTCGCGGAACTCCTCGAACAGCACCTCCGAGACGTACACGGCCGTGTCCAGCCCGATGAAGTCGAGCAGGGTGAGCGGCCCCATCGGGTGGCCCAGGCCGAGCTGGATCGCGGTGTCGATGTCCTCGCGGCTGGCGAAGCCCTCCTCCAGCATCCGCACGGCGTTGTTCAGGTACGGGATCAGCAGCATGTTGACGATGAAGCCGGCCCGGTCCTTGGAGAGGACGGTCGTCTTCCCCAGCCGCTCACCCATCCCCTTGGCGAACCCGAGGGTCTCGTCCGAGGTCGTGAGCGCCCGGACGATCTCCAGCAGCGTCATGATCGGGGGCGGGTTGAAGAAGTGCATCCCCACGACGCGGTCGGGACGCTTCGTGGCCGCCGCCAGCTTCACGATGGGGAGGGAGGAGGTGTTCGTGGCCAGGATCACCTCGTCGCGGGTGATCTCGTCGAGCCTGCGGAAGACGCGGAGCTTCTCATCCAGATTCTCGGTCACGGCCTCGATCACCAGGTCGGCGTCGGCCGCCGCGTCCAGGTCTGTGGTCGAGGTGATGCGGCCCAGGATCTGGTCGCGGGCGCCCTCCTCGAGCTTGCCCCGGTCCACCGCGGTGCCCAGCGACTTCTCGAAGCGCTGACGGCCCCGGTCCATCGCCTGGTCGTCGACCTCCACCGTCACGACCTCGCAGTCGGCCTTGGCGCAGACCTCGACGATGCCCGACCCC
>DASUTZ010000245.1:0-4189 GCA_036374295.1 Actinomycetota bacterium | reverse complement strand
CGCGTGGCGAAAGCCACGCGCGCCGCCCCCCTCTAGATCGCCGCCCTCAGAGCGGGCGCACGTTCGAGGCCTGGGGACCCTTCGGTCCATCGGTCAGCTCGAACTCGACCTGCTGGTTCTCCTCGAGGTTGCGGTACCCGTCGCCCTGGATCGCGCTGAAGTGCACGAAGACGTCGGGGCCGTCCTCCTGGGAGATGAAGCCGTAGCCCTTGTCGGGGCTGAACCACTTCACGGTTCCTGTTGCCACAAGCGTTCCCTCCTTTCGTGGCCGGATCGGACGTGAACTGCTCGCCCGTCGGCCCCCGGCGCCACCGCGCCGGTGAGGGAACTGCCTGAAGCGTGAAACTACATGCGGAACCCTCACCCAGAGTCTACCAGTGAGGGGCTCTCGGGCCTAGACCCGGGCCTCCGGGTCGGCCTCGTGGAGGCGGCGCCGCTGGGTCTCGCGCTGACTGCGGATCCTCCGGAGGTTCTCCATCTTCGACCGGCCCGGGCCGCCCGCGGGGAGCCCGGACGCGGTCTGCTCGTCGAGGTGCTGCCGGTCCGGCTCCCGCAGGTCGTCCCGGATCGTCTCGCCGACCCGATCCCGGCGCATGTCGTCGCGAGCCATGCCCGATGCGTACCCCGCGGCCGTGAGACCGACACTCAGGTCGGGGAGTTCGACATCACCGAGGTGGAGAGGTACTGGGCGGCGGGGACGCGCACCGAGGCAGCCCCCGGAGGGACTCGTCTCCATTGTCCGGGTTTGGCAGGCACGCCTCGGCGTCGAGCCGGGCGGCGGAACCGCGATCGGCCGTTCGGCGTCGGGAATACGGGCCACCACTGAACCGTTGGACGGATCGAGTCGAAGATAGATGAGGAAGGCGTCCCCCCGCGGCGCAGGTTTCAAGGCCCCTCGCGTGGAGAGCATGGGAGAGGGGCCGTTTCGACGACGTTTGGAGACCCATGACCGAGCGTGCATACGAACATGACGAGACGAGGGTGGCGAGCGGCGATGTGGCCGTGGCCGCCGGCGACAGCATGCGGCTGTTCCTCAACGAGATCGGCCGGTACCCCCTGCTGACCGCGGACGAGGAGAAGGAGCTCGCCAAGCTCGTCGAGGAGGGCGACCAGGAGGCGAAGGACCGGATGATCCGGTCGAACCTCCGGCTGGTCGTCTCGGTCGCCAAGAAGTACCAGTGGGCGGGCCTCCCCCTCCTGGACCTGATCCAGGAGGGGATCCTCGGCCTGATCCGCGCGGTCGAGAAGTTCGATTGGCGGAAGGGCTTCAAGTTCTCCACGTACGCGACCTGGTGGATCCGGCAGGCCATCTCCCGCGCGATCGACAACCAGTCGCGCACGATCCGGCTGCCGGCGCACCTCGCCCAGCGCGAGCTGAAGATCTCGCGGGCCAGGCGCCAGCTCGAGGAGGAGCTGGGCCGGGAGCCGACCCTCGAGGAGACGTCCGAGGCCTCGGGCATCGACGCCGAGGAGATCGAGCGCGTCCGCGACGCGGCCCGCGCTGTGACCAGCCTGGAGCGTCCGGTGGACGCGGAGGGCGAGACCGAGCTGGGCGACCTCGTCGCAGGCGAGAACGCGGAGATCGAGGAGGAGGTCCACGTGCGGCTACGCGACACGAGCGTGCGGCGGGCGGTTGCCTCGCTCTCGGACACGCAGCGCGAGGTGGTCGCGCTCCGCTACGGGATGTCGGGCGAGGATCCGCTCTCGTATCGGGAGATCGCCAAGCGGATGGGCATGTCGCACGAGGCCGTCAGGCGCGTGGAGCGTGACGCGCTGAAGAACCTGGCCGTCCTGCGGGAGATCGAGGCCCTGGAGGAGGCGGTCTGACCTTGCCCTCCCGTCGAGAGGAGGGCTAGGGTAGGTCGTTCCAGGGCCCGGCCACCATGTGAACGGGCGCGCCCCCTCTCGGGGGCGCGCCCGTTTCTGTTCCTCGTGTTCCGTTCCTCGCGGGCCCGACCTTCCGTTGACATCGACTTACCGTTCGCGATAACTTACCGTTCGTGACGGCGAACCAAGTGCTCGAGGCGCTCGGCGACAGGACCCGCCAGGCCATCCTCGACATCCTGCTGGACGGCCCCCGATCGGTCGCGCAGCTCTCGGAGCGCCTGCCCGTGAGCAGGCCCGCCGTCTCCCAGCACCTGCGCGTCCTGGCACAGGCCGGGCTCGTCGGCTACACGACCCGCGGGACGCGCCACCTCTACCACGTCCATCCCGAGGGACTGGCCGAGCTGCGGGCCTACGTCGAGCAGTTCTGGGCCCGCGCGCTGGCCGCGTTCGAGGCCGCCGCCGAGCAGGGGTTCTCTGAGGAGCGGAAGGAGCGATCACGATGAAGGAGCCGACCACGATGGAACCGGTCCGTGTCGCAGTGACGGTGCCCACGCGCCCCGACGACGCGTTCCGCCTCTACACGGAGCGGATCGCCGAGTGGTGGCCGCTCGAGACGCATTCCGTCTTCCAGCAGGACGCGACCGGGGCGGTCTTCGAGAGCCGGGAGGGCGGGCGCATCTACGAGGTGCACCGCGACGGGCGCGAGTCCGAGTGGGGCCGCGTCCTCGTCTGGGATCCGCCGGCCCGGGTCGTGTACTCGTGGCAGCCGAATCCGGAGCGGTCGGGGACGACCGAGGTCGAGGTCCGATTCCACGAGGTCGACGGCGGGACCCGCGTCGAGCTCGAGCACCGCGGATGGGAGCGCCTCGGGGACGAGGCCGAAGCACTCCGCGGCGAGTACGAGGGGGGCTGGGTGACCGTGCTGGATGCCTACGAGCGCGCGATGGGCTGAGCCTCCAGACGGATCGCCCCGCCCGGAGCGACGTGCGCCTCCGGGCGACCCCGCATCAGCAGCCTGATCACGCCTCCGTGCGTGACGAGGACGTGCAGCCCCGGCGCCAGCTCGTCCAGGAGGCCCTCGACCCTCCGGGCGAGGTCCCACACCGACTCCCCGCCGGGCGCTTGGAAGCCGTCGAACGCGAGCATGGCCTCGCGGACGGCGGCGGGGAGGTCGTCCCATCGCGCCCCCTCCAACGAGCCGAAATCGAGCTCCCTGAGCCGCCCGTCGGAGACGGCGGACAGCCCCGCCAGGTCGGCGGTCTCCCGCGCCCGGCGGAGGTCCGACGACCACACCCCCGCTGGGGTGAGACGCGCCGCCGCGTCCCGGAGGGCCTGGGCCTGGAGACGGCCCCGCGGGCTGAGCGGCACATCGGACCGGCCGCACAGGCGGCCCTCCTCGCTCCAGGCCGTGGACCCGTGGCGGACGAGCCAGAGCCGGACACCGGGGGGGACCTCGACCATCACCGCCACCAGACGGCTCCCGGCCAGCCCTGGGTGACGGCCGCGGCGCCGAGCAGCAGCACGAGCACCTCCCCCACCTGCTGCGCCGCCCCTATCACGTCTCCGGTCACCCCGCCCAGCCTGCGGGCGGCGAGCCACCCGAGGCCGGCGGTCGCCGCCAGCACGAGCGCGCCGACGGGGACGGCCCAGAAGCCGACGCCGAGCGCCGACACCGCCAGACCTATGCTCAGCGCCGCCGACCCCTCCCACTCGGAGAGATGGGCGGCCGTCCCGACCCCGAGGCCGCCCGTCTCGCCGCGATGGGCCTCCTCGGGACCGAGACCCTCGAGACGAGGACCTGCCCGGGCGCGAGCGAGCAGGCCAACGGACGCTCCCCTGCTCGCGGCGTGCGCGGCCGGCACCCAGGCCAGCGCCGCCCACGGGCCGAGCGAGGCGATCGCGGCCGCACGAGCCGCGACCGACAGGGTCAGGGCGAGGACTCCGAAGGTCCCGTGCGTCGGGTCCTTCATGATCCGGCGGGCGTCGTCGGGGCCCCGCGCGCCCAGCGCGTCGGCCAAGTCGGCCAGCCCGTCCTCGTGGAGAGCGCCCGTGGCGAGGACACCCGCGGCCACGGCCACGACCGCCGCCGGCAGGGATGGGAGCACCGACACCCCCGCCGCGTACACGCCCGCCACGAGCAGCCCGACGAGCGCCCCCGCCACCGGGAACCACGGGACCGATCCGGCCACCTCCCGAGCGCCGTGGCCGCGATCGACCGGGGCCCTGGTCAGGAAGGCGAGCGCCCCCCGGAGCCCTCGGCCGGGGCTCACAGGCCCCACTCCTCGAAGGTGGCCACGTCGGTGACGGCCGCGGCGGCGGCGCGAACCAGGGGCACCGCGAGCAGGGCCCCGCTTCCCTCCCC
>DASUTZ010000244.1:0-3032 GCA_036374295.1 Actinomycetota bacterium | reverse complement strand
CCCGTAGCCGCCGGTGGCGATGACCACGGCCTTGGCCCGGAACACGTGGAGCTCGCCGGTGGCCAGCTCGTAGGCCACGACCCCGGAGGCCCGGCCCTCCTCCATCAGCAGGTCGAGCACGTAGAACTCGTTGAAGAAGCGAACGTCCCGCTTGATGCACTGCTGGTAGAGGGTCTGGAGGATCATGTGGCCGGTGCGGTCGGCGGCGTAGCAGGCCCGCCGGACCGGCGCCTCGCCGTGGTTGCGGGTGTGTCCGCCGAAGCGGCGCTGGTCTATCCTGCCGTCCGGGGTCCGGTTGAAGGGGAAGCCCCAGTGCTCGAGCTCGATCACGGTCTCCACGGCCTCGTTCGCCATGATCTCGGCGGCGGGCTGGTCCACGAGGTAGTCGCCGCCCTTCACGGTGTCGAAGGCGTGCCACTCGGGGTAGTCCTCCTCGACGTTGGCCAGCGCGGCGCACATCCCCCCCTGGGCCGCGCCCGTGTGCGATCGGGTGGGGTACAGCTTGGAGATCACCGCGGTCCGCGCGGCCCCCGAGGCCTCCAGGGCGGCCCGCAGCCCGGCGCCTCCGGCGCCCACGATCACGACGTCGAACTCGTGGCTCGTGCTCACGAGAAGCTGAACTCCGCGGCGTCGAACGTGAACACGATCACGCTGCCCAGCACGAAGAGCGCGAACCCCACGATGACGAAGATCGAGTTCCAGGTCAGCCGCCATCCGGGCGAGCGCACGTGGTCCTGGATCACGACCCGGGTGCCGTTGATGCCGTGGAGGAGGGCGAGCGAGAGCAGCATCCAGTCCCAGGTCCGCCAGAAGGGGCTGGCCCACCGGTCCGCGACGAAGTCGAAGTCGACCCGCTGCACCCCCTCGTCGATCACGTGCATGATCAGGACGTGACCGACGGCGAGGAACAGCAGGAGGATCCCCGACAGCCGCATGAACAGCCAGGCCCAGAGCTCGAAGCCGGAGCGCGGGCGGGGGCGGGGCTCCGCGCGCGCCGGGCGGGGCTCGGCCTCGACGCTCACCCGAAGATCCCCTCCAGGATCCGCCGGCCCATCAGGTAGGTGATCGGGGCCATGGCGGCGACGAACAGGGCCAGCGTCCCCCACGAGAGCACGCGGTGGCGGGTCGCCGTCTGGGGCCAGAAGTCGATGATCATGATCCGGACCCCGTTGAGCGCGTGGAAGATCACGGCCGCGACGAGGCCGAGCTCCATCAGCTCGACGATCGGGTTGTGGTAGATGGCGATCACTCGGTTGTAGGTGTCGGGTCCCCACCCGACGAGCGCGGTGTCCACGATGTGGGCGAACAGGAAGAGCAGCACGCCCACCCCGGTGACCCTGTGCGCGAGCCAGGTCCACTGACCCTCGCGCCCTCGGTAGAGGCTCCCGTACTCCTTGGTGCGCCTGACCACGGCAGTCGAGGGTAGCGAAGCGGGGTGGCCCCCGCCAATCCCCCCGGTCCGGAACGAGAGATCCCATCCCGTTGACCCACTGGGGTGGCTCCCCTAGCATGGCGCCCCACGATGCCTCGCCGGGCTCTCACCCTCCTCCTCTCGGTTTCGTTCCTGGTCCTGTCCGGGGCGAGCGCTCGGGCGGACGTCACCTGCGTCTTCGACGAGGCGGTGATGGCCGTCCAGCTCTCGGCCCCGATCGTCCCCATCTCCGTCGTTCGATCGGGGATGGAGATCGTCGTCCTCGACGGCGACGATCCCGTCGACTGCGGGACCCCCGCCCCCACGGTGGGCACGACCGACGAGATACAGGTCACGGACCTCACGCCGGGAAGCAGTGCCTTCACGATCGACCTCAGCGGGGGGCCGTTCGAGTCCTCGGGATCTAAGCTCGCCTTCGACGTCGCCCTCGGCGGGGGCAGCTCGGACGCCCTCCTCGTGAACGGTTCGTCCTCCGCGGATCACATGACCCTGGCCGGCGCGGGGATCGATCTCGACGCGACATCCGATCCGGGACCCCACGTGGCCCTCTCCGGCGTCGAGCTTGTCGTCGTGGATGGCGCGGGAGGCGACGACACGCTCGACGCCGGAGACCCGATCGATCCGTTCCTCCGCGTGGTCGAGCTCCGGGGCGGCGACGGCGCCGACACGCTGATCGGGGGGGACGCCGGCGACCTCCTCGTCGGCGGCGGCGGGGCGGACGACCTCCTGGGAGGCGATGGCCCGGACGTGCTCCGGGGGGGCGCCGGGATCGACTCGCTCGACGGGGGCCAGGGCGACGACCTGCTCGCGGGCGGCCCGGGCGACGACGAGGAGGCGGGCGGCCCCGGCAACGACATCTTCGACCAGGGGACCGCCGAGGACGGGGAGGACGACCTCGATGGCGGGGCGGGCCAGCTCGACGTCGTCGCCTACGACCTCCGGACCGAGGCCGTGACCGTTGTCCTCGACGGCCCCTCGGTGAGCGGCGAGGCGGGCGAGGGTGACGCCGTGGCGGGGATCGAGGTGGCCCTGGGGGGAGCCGGTGACGATTCGCTCACGGGAGCGGGGGGCGACGATTCGCTGAGAGGAGGACCGGGGCAGGACGTCCTCGTGGGCGGTGGCGGAGACGACTACCTGGCGGGCGGCCCGGGCCAGGACCACCTGAACGGAGGGGTGGGGGACGACACGGCGAGCTTCTTCGGCGCCTCCGGGCCCGTGGAGGCGAGCCTGGCTGACGGCGTGGCCGTGACGGAGGGTGAGCAGGACACGCTGCAGGGGATCCAGAACCTGGACGGGAGCCGCCACGCCGACGTCCTGGTCGGGGACGACGGGCCGAACATGCTCATGGGACGGGGCGGCGCGGATCGACTCATCGGAGGAGGGGGCGAGGACACCCTCGACGGTGGGGACCAGCACGACGACCTGCGGGGCGGGGTGGGGAACGACCTTCTGCACGGGCGGGAGGGGGCCGACCTCCTCCAGGGTGGCTCGGGGAACGACGCGCTCCGCGGAGGCCCGGGTCGCGACACGGCGAGCTTCCGCACCTCCTCGAGCGGGGTCCGGGCGAGCCTCGCGGCGGGATCGGCGACCGGCCAGGGCG
>DASUTZ010000243.1:0-2652 GCA_036374295.1 Actinomycetota bacterium | reverse complement strand
GGCCTACCTCGTGTCCCAGGGGATCCCGGACTCGGCCGTGGACCCCTCGCCGGTCGGCCGCACCTCCCTGGAGAGCCTGGAGGCGGCCTCCCGGTACATGGAGGCCGAGGCCCTCCAGAGCGCGTTCCTCGTCTCGGACCCTTGGCACAACCTCAGGATCCGCCGGATGGCCCGGGACCTCGGCATCGAGGCCTACGTCTCGGCCACGTTCCAGTCGGCGGCCAGGAGCCAGGGGACGCGGCTGGCCGGCTACGTTCGCGAGACGTTCGCGTACCTCTTCTACCGGCTGACCGGCTCCTGAGCCCGGAGGAGGGGTCGGAGGCTCGTGCTACCCTTCGGCCCGTGGGGTCGATCCGTGAGCGTCAGGAGGATCTGGAACGTCGGACGCTATCGGATCGCGCGGCGCTGGCCGCCGAGTCCAAGGGCCGGGAGCGGGAGGAGTCGCCCCACCACATGCGGACCGCCTTCCAGGTCGACCGGGACCGCATCGTCCACTCCAAGGCCTTCCGCCGCCTGAAGCACAAGACGCAGGTCTTCATCTCGCCCGAGGGGGATCACTACCGCGTCCGCCTCACCCACACGCTCGAGGTCACGCAGATCGCCCGGACGATCGCCCGGGCCCTCCGACTCAACGAGGACCTCACCGAGGCCATCGCCCTCGGTCACGACCTCGGTCACACGCCGTTCGGGCATCTCGGCGAGGAGGCGCTCACGCCGTTCCTGGACCGGCCCTTCCACCACAGCGAGCAGAGCCTGCGCGTCGTGGACCACCTGGAGCGCGACGGGCGGGGGCTGAACCTGACCTGGGAGGTCCGAGACGGCATCCTGGGCCATCCCTGGAAGATGCCGCCTCCCGCCACGCTCGAAGGCTGGACCGTCCGCATGGCCGATCGCATCGCCTACGTCAACCACGACATCGACGACGCGATCCGCGCGGGCCTGCTCACCGAGGAGTCGCTCCCTCGGGACGTCACCTCGGTGCTGGGGGCCGGGCACGGCGACCGGATCGAGACTCTCATCGACGACATCGCAGCCCAGGGCGTCGAGTCGGGCGAGGTGGGGATGTCGACGCCGATCGCGGAGGCGCTTGACGCGCTCCGCGACTTCATGTTCGAGCGGGTCTACCTCCGCCCCGAGAGCCGGGGCGAGCAGGAGAAGGCGATCGGGGTCATCCGGGCGCTGTTCGAGCACTACCTCGAGCATCCCGAGGAGGTCCCGGCCGAGTACGCCGAGGCGCCGGGAGGCCCGGCCGCCCGAGTCGCCGACTACATTGCCGGGATGACCGACCGATACGCGCTGCGGACCTACGAGCGACTCTTCCTTCCCCAGGAATGGATGCTATGAGGGGGATGAGAGCGCGTGGCGCGCATCAGGCAGGATGACGTCGAGGCGGTCCGGGAGCGAACCGACATCGTCCGGCTGATCCAGCAGCACGTCGCCCTGAAGAAGGCCGGGCGGTCGTTCACCGGGCTCTGCCCCTTCCACCAGGAGAAGAGCCCGTCCTTCACCGTGGACCCCGGGAAGGGCGTCTACTACTGCTTCGGGTGCGGCAAGGGCGGCAACGCCTTCCACTTCGTGATGGAGGTCGAGCAGCTGACCTTCCCCGAGGCCGTGGAGCGGCTGGCGGGCCCGGCCGGCGTCACGCTGCGCTACGAGGGAGGCGGCCGCGAGGATCGCCGCGAGCGCTCGCGGCGCGACGCGCTCTTCCGCGCCAACGACCGCGCGGCGGACCTCTACCACCGGATGCTGATGGACGGCCGCGAGGGCGAGGAGGCCCGCCGCTACCTCGCCTCGCGCGGCATCACGAAGGAGTCGGCTGAGCGCTTCCGCATCGGCTACGCGCCCGGCTATCCGGACTTCCTCCTGCGCCGCCTGGGACGCGAGCTCTCCCCGGAGATCCTGGTGGAGGCGGGGGTGGCCATGAACGATCGGGGCGGCGGCGTGCGCGACCGGTTCCGAGCCCGGGTCACGTTCCCGATCGCCGACCTGTCCGGCCGCAGCGTGGGGTTCGGCGCGCGACTGCTCCAGGGCGAGGGCCCCAAGTACCTGAACTCCTCGGAGACGCCCGTCTACCGGAAGGGCGAGCTCCTCTACAACCTCGACCGGGCCAAGGGCGAGATCGGCAGGTCCGGCACGGCCCATGTGGTGGAGGGCTACACGGACGTGATCGCGCTGGCCCAGGGCGGGGTCGAGACGGCCGTGGCCACCTGCGGGACCGCCCTCTCGGAGGGGCACTTCCGGCTCCTCTCGCGGTTCGCCACGCGCATGGTCCTGTCCTTCGACTCCGACGAGGCCGGGGCCCGCGCCGCCGAGCGGGCCGCCGGTCTGTTCGAGGCCTACCCTCTCGAGGTGGCCGTCCTGGTCCTCCCCGAGGGCCTCGACCCCGCCGACCTGGTGAAGGAGCGAGGGGCCGACGCGTTCCGGGATCTGGCGGAGGGGGCCGTGCCGCTCGTCGAGTACATGCTGCGCCGCTCGCTGCGGGACGCGGATCTCGAGAGCCCGGAGGGGCGTTCGCGGGCCGTCCGGAGCGCCCTCCCGATCGTGGCCGGCCTGGACGACCTCGTCCGTCGGGAGCAGTACGCGGGGATGCTGGCGGACCTCACGGGGGTCACGACCTCGACCGTCCTGCTCGAGCTGGAGCGGCGCGGCGAC
>DASUTZ010000242.1:0-22343 GCA_036374295.1 Actinomycetota bacterium | reverse complement strand
GGTCGAGCCTTCCCTGGTAGTCGGGCATGACCCCCTACAATGCGGAGACGAGGCCGCTCCCCCCGAGATGATCGAGACGACCGTAGACGGACGCTACCAGATCCTCGCCAGGGTCGCCGCCGGCGGCATGGGCGAGGTCTTTCGGGCGCACGATCCCGTCCTGAACCGCGAGGTCGCGCTCAAGATGCTGCACCCCACCCTCGCGGGGGACACCGACTTCATCGATCGGTTCCGGCGGGAGGCGCGCGCTGCGGCGAAGCTCTCCCATCCGAACATCGTGGCCGTCCACGATTGGGGGCAGGCGGGCGAGACCTACTTCATGGTGATGGAGTACATTCGGGGCCCCAACCTCCGGACGGTCTTGGCCGACGGCGTGCCGCTCCAGCCGGCCCAGGCCGCCGAGGTGCTCTCCCAGGTGCTCGCCGCTCTCGGGCACGCCCACGAGCACGGCATCGTCCATCGGGACGTCAAGCCCGAGAACATCCTCATCACGAGGCAGGGCGTGGTGAAGGTGGCCGACTTCGGGCTGGCCCGCGCACTGGCCGAGTCCAGGGTGACGCACGCGCCGGGAACCGTCACCGGCACCGTGCAGTACCTGGCGCCCGAGCAGATCCAGGGGGAGCCGGCCGACCCGCGCACCGACCTCTACGCGGCCGGGGTCGTCCTCTACGAGCTGCTGGTCGGTCGGGTCCCGTTCACCGGCGAGACCTCTGTTGCGATCGCCTACCGGCACCTGCAGGACCCGATGCCGGTCCCCTCGAGCGCCAACCCGATGGTCCCGACCTCCCTGGACGAGGTCGTGGCGCACGCCACGGAGAAGGACCGGGAGCGCCGCGTGGAGAGCGCGGAGCGGATGCGGAAGGAGCTCGCGAGCTCCACCGCCGAGCTGCCTCCCGCGCCCCCGCTTCGGGCGCTGGCCGAGGCCGCGCCCTCCGTTGACGAGGTGCCGCCGGACCGAGCCCGGACCGTGACGATCCCAGAGGCCCTCCCGCCGGGGCGGCGGCGGCGGCGGCGCCTCGCCACGTTCGCCCGCGTGATCGCCCTCCTCGCCGTGCTGGCCGCCGCGGGGTGGGCGACGTGGACGTACCTGATCCCCCACCGCACCGACGCGCCCCGCCTCCAGGGGCTGACGATCGAGGAGGCACAGGGCCGAGCCGAGGAAGCGGGGCTGTCGCTCCTGGTGGACGGGCGCGAGTATGCGTCCGACGTCGAGGCGGGCCGAATCCTGTCGCAGGAGCCGGGAGCGGGCGAGGTCGTGGAGCGCGGCACCGAGATCCGCGTGGTGCTCTCCCGCGGCCCCGAGCTCGTGGCCATCCCCGAGGTCACGGGACAGACCATCGAGCGGGCCCGCGGGATGCTGCGGCGCGCCGATCTCACCTGGGAGGTGAACCGCGTCTACCACTCGCAGGCGCCCGAGGGGACGGTGATCGATCAGAACCCGCTCGCCGACCGCGAGATCGAGGTGGGGACCCAGGTCGTGCTGACGGTCAGCCGAGGCCCGCGCCCCGTCGAAGTCCCGGGCGTGGTCGGCGTGTCCGCCTCGGAGGCCGAGGCTGAGCTCTTGGCCGCCGGCCTCCGGGTCACCCGGACCCAGGAGTTCTCCGACCGCGTGCTTCGGGGGGAGGTGATCCGCCAGTCCCCGGAGGCCGAGACGCGGGTCCTCCCCGGGACGGCCGTCGAGATCGTGATCTCCCGAGGTCCCCGCGAGTTCCCCATGCCCAACGTGATCGGGATGTCACGCGAGGAGGCGGTGGCCACCCTGCGCGGGCTGGGGCTCACGGTCGACGCGACGCGCGTGCCGGGGTCCACGGGCGACCGCGTGGTCGGCCAGCAGCCGAGGGCCGACACGACCGTCCGCGCGGGCGCCCAGGTCACGATCTACATCGGCGGGGGATGAGCCGGCCCCTCATCGGGGCCCATGTCCCGGCCCGCGGCCGCCCGACGAACGCGGTGGACGAGGCGGAGGCGCGCGGCGCCGAGGCCTTCCAGATCTTCGTGTCGAACCCGAGGGCCTGGGCTCCGCCGACGATGTCGGCGGAGGCCGCCGAGGAGTTCCGCGCTCGCCGCGAGGCCGCCGGGAGCCCGCCCGCGTTCGCCCACTCTTCCTACCTCGTGAACATCGCCGCCCCCAACCCCGAGTTCTGGCGGCGCTCGGTGGAGCTGGCGCTAGGCGAGGCCAGGGTGGCGGCGGCGCTGGCCCTGGACGGCCTCGTCGTCCACGCGGGCGCCGGCGGGCCGGGCGAGCGGGCCGCGGCCGTGGCCCGGGCCAGCGCCGCCGCCACCGCGATCGCCGAGGTGGGCGCGCCCCTGCTGCTCGAGCTCACGGCCGGCGGCTCGGGCACGGTCGCCTCCACCCTCCATCAGGCGGTGGATCTCCTCGATGCGGCCGGCGGCGACCCCCGCCTCGGGATCGTGATCGACACATGCCATCTGTTCGCCGCCGGGGCCCCGCTCGACGATCCCCGCCAGGCGCCCGTCGCCCTGGATCCTCTCGATGTGCCGCCGCTCTCGCGCCGGCTCCGCCTGGTCCACGCCAACGACGCCCGGGATCCCCGAGGCTCCCGTCGGGACCGCCACGCCCACGTCGGCGAGGGCCACATCGGCGAGGAGGGCTTCCGGGCGATCCTGGCCCACGAGGCCGTCCGGCGCGTCCCCGTGATCATCGAGACCCCGGGGAAGGTGGAGGAGGACCTCCGCAACATCGCCCTGCTGCGCCGGCTCGCGGGCGACTGACCGAGCTCAAGGGCGCGGACGGGATGCCGATACTACGCGCCGTATGACCGAGCACACGCTCGTCCTCGAGGATCGGACGACCTGCCCGAGCTGCGCGGCCGTGAACCCTTCCGGCAGCCCGTTCTGCTGGCAGTGCTACGCGCCGTTCGCCCAGGCCGTCCCGAGCGCCCCTGCCTGGGCCCGCCCCGACGCCACCGGCGAGAACGCGGCGCCCGTCGCCCCCGCCCGGGCCCCGGCGAACCCCCGGCATAGGTGGCTCGGCCTCGCCCTCGTTCTCGCGCTGGCCGGGGGGTTCTTCGCCTGGCGCGTTCTGACCGGAGGCCCCTTCCCGGGGACCTTCCGCGGGTACGAGCGCCTCGACTCGGCGGACGCGACCCGCTTCGAGGATGGAGTGCGCGACCTCGGCGAGGCGTTGGGGATCGGGATGCACGGCGCCCAGTACGGGCACGGATCCGAGCTCGCGGTCCTGGCCATCGTGGCCGACGAGGGCGCCTCGCCGGAGGAGCTGGGCTCACGGTTCCTCGAGGGGCCCGCCCCACGCCCACGCGACCTGCTCGAGGTGCAGCGTGACGGCGCGACGTTCCTCTGCTTCCCGGCGGACGCGGACGTGCCGGGCGCGGGCTGCACCTGGATCGACCGGGACTCGGTCGGGGTCGTCTACGGACGCTTCATGGACGTGGAGCAGCAGCTCGAGCTCTCGGCGGAGCTGCGCGCCGCCGTCAGCTGAGGATCGCTCGCGCCCCCACCACCGCGGCCTCCACGCCGTCCCGATCCACGTCCAGATGCGTCACCGCCCGGATCGTCGACGGACCCAGGGTGCTGACGCGGACCCCGTGCTCGTCCAGCAGGCGGCCGGCGAACCGCTCGGCGGGCATCGCCTCGAGCTCGAACACGACGATGTTCGTCTCCACGGTCTCCGGGTCCAGCCCCACGCCGGGGAGCTCGGCCAGGCCCTCGGCCAGGGCCCTCGCGTGCTCGTGGTCGTCGGCCAGGCGATCGACGTGGTGGTCCAGCGCGTAGACGCAGGCCGCGGCCACGATCCCCGCCTGCCGCATCGCGCCGCCCAGGCGCTGCTTCCAGACCCAGGCCTCCTCGATGAACTCGCGGGAGCCCGCCAGCACAGCCCCCACCGGAGCGCCCAGTCCCTTGCTGAAGTCGATCCACGAGCTGTCGAAGGGCTCCGCGTATTCCGCCGCGGAGGTGCCCGTCGCGGTCACGGCGTTGAGGAGCCGGGCTCCATCCATGTGGGCCGCCAGGCCGTGCTCCTCGGCCACGGCCGTCACCTCCCGGACGCGCTCGATGGGCCAGCAGCGGCCGCCGCCGTAGTTCGTGGTGTTCTCGACCGAGAGGACGCGGCTGCGAGGCGAGAGGCGCCACGGAGGTCGCACGGCCTCGCGGAGCTGATCGGCCGTGAAGATTCCGTGATCCCCGTCCAGCGGCCGGACCATCGCGCCGGAGAGGACGGCCGGCCCGCCCGCCTCGGCGTTCAGCGGGTGCGCCGTCCGGTCGGCGATGATCTCGTCCCCTGGCCGGCAGTGGACGGCGAACGCCGTTTCGTTGCACATCGTCCCCGAGGGCATGTAGAGGCCGGCCTCCGCCCCCAGCAAATCGGCCACGCGCTCCTGCAGGAGGTTGACGGTGGGGTCCTCGAGCTTCTGCTCGTCCCCCACCTCGGCCTCGGCGATCGCCTTCCGCATCCCCTCGGTGGGAAGGGTCACGGTGTCACTGAAGAGGTCCACGCGGATCTCGGCCACGACCGCCGAGGATACACGCCGCCCAGCGCTCCCATCGCTATGCTTGGCCTCCGATGAGCCAACAGGCGTGCCGCAGCTGCGGCGATCTCCTCCCCGCCGACGCGAGGTTCTGTCCCTCGTGCGGCGCCGCCGTCGCCGCGGCCGAGGGCGAGGAGCGGAAGCTGGTCACCGTCCTGTTCGCCGACGTGATCGGCTCGACCCGGCTGGCGGCCCGCCTCGACGCCGAGCGGTACCGGGCGGTGATGCGGGCCTTCGCCGCGGGTGCCGAGGAGGTCGTCGCCTCGCTCCGGGGACGCTCCGAGAAGTTCGTGGGCGACGCAGTGATGGCCGTGTTCGGGGTTCCGAAGGTCAACGAGGACGACGCCCTCCGGGCCGTGCGCGCCGCGATGTGGATCCGGGGAAGGGCCGAGCGGCTCTCTGAGGACCTCGGGCTCGAGGAGCCGCTCCGCCTCCGGATCGGCCTGAACTCCGGGCCCGTGGCGGCCGGCAGCGGCGACGGAGCTCAGCTGCTCGTCTCGGGGGCCGCCGTCAACCTGGCCGCCCGCCTCCAGCAGGCGGCCGAGCCCGGGGAGATCCTGGCCGGCGACACGACGTGGCGCCTGACCAGGGACGCGGTGGAGTACGGCGACCCCCGGGTCGTGCCCGCCCGGGGCTTCGACGAGCCCGTCGAGGCCCACCCCGTCCGGTCGCTCTCCACGAGGTCCTCCCGGCGCACGATCCCCTTCGTGGGGCGATCCCGCGAACGAGGCCTGCTCCTGGACACCTTCGAGCGCGTGCGCGAGACGTCCCGGCCCCACCTCGTCACGATCCTGGGCGAGCCGGGGATCGGGAAGAGCCGCCTGGCCGAGGAGGTCCTGGCCGGCCTGCCCGAGGACGTCGGCGTCCTGCGGGGAAGCGCGGGGGCCTCCGGCGACGAGACCCTGGGGCCGATCGCGCAGATGCTCCGGGACGAGCTCGACCTCGCCGGCGTCGCCTCGGCCGAGGACGTCCGGGCCCGCCTGGAGGAGATGGTGGCCGGATGCTGCGACGCCGGCGAGGTCGAGCGGACGACCGCCAGGCTGGGGCTCGCACTCGGGCTCGGGGAGGAGGATCGGGGCGGCCATCCCTACCGCGTGGGCGAGGTCCGCAGCGGGCTGGAGGGACTGATCACGGGGCTCGGGCGACGGGGCCCGGTCGCGCTCGTCTTCGAGGACGTCCACGAGGCTCACGAGGAACTCCTCGAGCTGATCGAGGCCCTCGTGCGCGGCGTGCGGGGCTCGCCCCTGCTGGCCCTCTGCCTGGCGCGGGACGAGCTCCTGGAGAAGCGATCCGCCTGGGGCGCCGGGATCCCCGACGCGCTCACCCTGCGCCTGGAGCCGCTTCCCGACGAGGAGGCAGCCACGCTCGCGCGCGCCGCCGGCGACGCCCTCGAGGAGCCGACGCGGGACCGGGTCGTCCGCCTCTCGGGGGGCAACCCCTACTTCATCGTGGAGACGACCGGCATGCTCCTGGAGCGGCCACCCGCGGACGGGCCGGCCCAATGGGTGATCCCGCCCACGGTCCAGGCCGCCGCGGCCTCCCGGATCGATCATCTGGACGAGCCCGCCCGGCGCCTCCTGCGAACGGCGTCGGTGTTCCCGGGCGGGAGGTTCCAGGTCGAGCATCTGGCCGCGATCACCCCTCCCGACCCGGGGGTCCTGGAGTCGCTGGAGGAGGCCGAGCTCCTCGTCCCCGACGGCCGGCCGGGGAGGTGGCGCTTCCGTCACGAGATGCTCCGGCACGTCGCGTACGAGAGCCTCGCCAAGCGCGAGCGCGTCCGCCTCCACCTCGCCGTCGCCGACCATCTCGAGGCGCAGGACGTGCACCTTCCGCAGGCGATCGCTCACCACCTCGAGCTGGCGGCCCGGGCCTCGATCGATCTCGGCGGGGCCGACCCCGGGCTCGCGGACCGGGCGGTGGAGGCCCTCGCCGCGGCGGGCGACGCGACCAGGCGTCGGATCGAGTCCCGGGCCGCGGCCGACCTCTACCGCAGGGGCCTGGACCTGGCCGGGCCCGAGGCCGGGTGGGGCGTTCGGGAGGCCAGGATGCTGGCCGGGCTGGGCGAGGCCCGCTACTGGCTGGGCGAGTTCGAGCAGGCTCGGGCGGCCCTCGTGCGCGCCCTCGAGCTCGGCGGGGAGGACCCGTCGACGCAGGCCGCGGCCGGACGCTTCCTGGCCGACGTCATGCTGAACGTGGACCGGGACGTCGACCGGGCGACCGTCATGTTCGAGACCGCGCTCTCCGCCGCCCGGTCGCTGGACGACCCCTGGACGATCTCGCGCACCCTCCTGATGGCCGGGTGGGCGCCGTACTGGCGGAACGACTTCGACGGCGCCCGGCGCTCGTTCTCGGAGGCGCTGGAGGTGGCCCGGAAGGCCGGGGACGCCTGGGCCGAGGCCAGGGCGCTCGTCTCGCTGGCCTCGGTCGTGTCGTCGGGCGGCGACCAGCAGGAGGTGCTCGCGCTCGCGGAGGAAGCCCTGGCGATCGGGCGAGAGCTCGACGAGCCGTTCACCGTGGCCGTGGCCCAGCAGAGCGTAGGGAACGCGCTTCGGCGGATGCTGCGCCTGGAAGAGGCGCTCCCCCACCTGCGGGCGGCGGTGTCGGGGTTCCGGGAGCTCGACGCCCGATGGGAGCTGGCCAGCACCCTGGGAGATCTGGCGTACGTCCACCGGCTGGCGGGAAGGCCCGAGGAGGCCGACGGCCCGCTGCGCGAGGCGCTCGCCCTCTGCCTCGACCTGGGGGAGCGGGCCCTGACCACGTGGACCGCCGCCGAGCTCGCGTTCCTCCTCCTGGGGCAGGGCCGGGTCGAGGAGGCGCGGGAGCTGCTGGAGGGCGACGTGCCCCTCGAGGATCAGGAGCCGGCCCTCGGCGTCAGCGCGCGCATGGCGAAGGCCCTGCTGGCCAGGATGGAGGGGGACGAGGAGGCCGCTCGGGAGCACGCCTCCGCCGCGGTGGCCATGGAGCGGGAGCGTGGGCTCGAGAACCAGATCGCCACCGCCGTCTACTGGGCCGGGAGCATCTTCGGCCCCGACCTGGTCGGGGGCGAGGGCGCCGTCCGGCGCGCGAGGGAGACGCTTCGGGAAGCGGGATGGCTGCACGCGATCCGGGAGGCCGAGCTGGCCCGTCAGCCGAAGAAGACCTCGGCAACCTCGTAGAGCTCGGGCGGCACGACCTTCAGCTCGCTCACGGCCTCGTCTAGCGAGACGTCCACGATCTCCTGCCCCCGCAGTGAGACCATCCTTCCCCACGTCCCCCTCGTGGCCAGGTCGATCGCGGCGATCCCGTAGCGGGTGGCCAGCACGCGATCGGTCGCCGTGGGCGTCCCGCCCCGCTGGACATGGCCCAGGATCGTCACCCGCGTCTCGAACCCGGTCCGGCGCTGGATCTCGTCTGCGATCACCGTGGAGATGCCGCCGAGCTTGGGCCGACCGAAGTCGTCCTGCTCGTAGGCCGGGACCTCGAGGCCGCCCTCCTTGGGGTGGGCCCCCTCGGCCACGACCACGATCGAGAAGAAGTGGCCCTTGGCGTGACGGTGTCGCAGATGGGCGCAGACCTCCTGGATGTCGAAGGGCTGCTCCGGGATGAGGATCACGTCGGCGCCCCCCGCCAGCCCCGAATACAGGGCGATCCATCCCGCCTGACGGCCCATCACCTCGAGCAGCATCACGCGCGCGTGGCTTTCGGCCGTGGTGTGGAGCCGGTCGATCGCGTCGGTGGCGATCTGGACGGCCGTGTCGAACCCGAACGTGAAATCCGTGGCGGCGAGGTCGTTGTCGATCGTCTTGGGCACGCCGACGATGGGGACGCCCTCCGCCCAGAGCTTCGCCCCGGTCGCCAGGGTCCCCTCGCCCCCGATCACGATGAGGCCCTCGACGCCGAACGTGTCCATCGTGCGCCGGAGCAGATCGAGCCCGCCCTCCACCCGCAGCGGGTCCACCCTGGAGGTTCCGAGGATCGTGCCGCCGCGATGGAGGATGCCCCGCGAGCTGTCGGGCGTCAGCTCGGTCGCCGTCCCGTCCAGCAGGCCCCGGTAGCCATCCCGGAAGCCGAGGATCCGGTCGCCGTAGTCCTCCACGCCCTTGCGGACGACCGCGCGGATGACGGCGTTGAGGCCCGGGCAGTCCCCGCCCCCGTTAAGGATGCCGATCGTGGCCACGACTCATCCTATCCGGGGCTCGTCAAGGGATGCGGCCCGCGCGCCGATGCCTTCCCTGGACCATGCCGAGGTTCCTCGCAGCCGTGGTCGCCACCCTCCTCGCGTTCCTGGGGGGGACGAGCGCCGCCGCAGACCCGCTGGACGACGCGCGGGCGGAGCGCGACGCCGTCCGCTCGGAGGTCGCCTCGCTCCGGGGACGGCTGGCCACGCTGGGTCGTCGCTACGACGCGCTCGACGAGCGCGCCGGGCGGCTCGCCGCCGCGCTCGTCGACGACTATCGCGAGAGCCTGCGGCTCGACGCGGACCTGGACCACGCGCGAAACACGCTCTCGGACCGGGCCCGGGCCGCGTACCAGATGGGACCGGCCGGGTTCCTGGAGGCCTTCCTCTCCGCCGGTAGCGTCACCGACATGCTGGTCGTCCGTGAGGCGATCCAGCGGACCTTCGTGGACGACGTCGAGCGCGTGGCGGGCGTGCTCGAGGAGCGAGGGGCGAGGGCGATGGTGGAGCGCCGCCTCGAGCAGCGGCGCCGCGAGCTCTTCTCCCTCCAGCGGAGGCTCGAGGGCCTGCGCCAGGAGATGGGGTTCGCCCTGCTTCGGGCCAGGGAGGAGGCGAGGCGCGCGGGCGCGCGCGTCGCCGCCCTGAAGCGGGAGGCCCGGCGGCTGGCCGCGGCCGAGCGGCGCGCGCGCGCCCGCGCGCCCCTGATCACCGGCGGGCTCGACCAGTCCGAGCTCCTCGCGCTCCTCGGACCCGACGGCGGCCGGGGCTGCGACATCCCGTCCGGGCTCCGCCCCACCGGGTCCGGCTTCGAGGGGATCGCCTCCTGGTACGGCTGGGACTTCGCCGGGCGCCCCACCGCCAGCGGCGCCATCTTCGACCCTCGCCTCTTCACCGCGGCCCACCGCACCCTGCCCCTCCCATCGTTCCTCCACGTTCGGCACGGGGGACGCTGCGCGACCGTCCTCGTGAACGACCGAGGGCCCTTCATCGAGGGGCGGGTGCTCGACCTCTCCCTGGGAGCCGCGGAGTACCTCGGGGTCGGCCTGAGCCACGTCGAGGCTGAGATCCTCGTGCCCCGCGGGTAGTGCCCGCGCCGGACCCCCTCTAGCATGTCGCCCGTGGCGCGGATCCTGGCGATCGACGCCGGCACCACCGGCGTGAAGGCCCTGGTCGTGAACGAGGCGGGCTCCGTCCTGGGGACGGGGTACCGGGAGTTCGCCCAGTCATTCCCGCGGCCCGGGTGGGTCGAGCACGAGCCCGAGGACTGGTGGACGGCCACGCAGGAAGCCACGCTCGCCGCCCTGCGCGCCGCGGACCTCCGGACCTCGGACCTCACCGCCCTCGGCATCACGAACCAGCGCGAGACGACGGTCCTCTGGGACCGGGAGACGCTCCACCCCGTCCACCCCGCGATCGTCTGGCAGGATCGCCGCACCGCGCCCCTGTGCGCGGAGCTCGTGGACGAGGGCTGGGAGGAGCGGGTGATCGAGCGCACCGGCCTGGTCATCGATCCCTACTTCTCGGGGACGAAGCTGGCCTGGCTGCTCGACCAGGTCGAGGGGGCTCGGGAGGCCGCCGAGGCGGGACGCCTCGCTTTCGGGACGGTGGACGCCTACCTGATCTCCCGGCTCACCGGCGGCCGGGCCCACGTCACCGACCACACGAACGCCTCCCGCACGATGCTCTTCGACATCCTCCGCCTGGACTGGGACCCCGAGCTGCTGGAGCGGCTGCGGATCCCCCGGGAGGTTCTCCCGGAGGTCGGGCCGTCGTCGGGCTCCTTCGGCGAGACCGATCCCGACGCGTTCCTCGGCATCCACGTCCCGATCGCCGGCGTGGCCGGCGATCAGCAGGCCGCGCTCGTGGGCCAGGCCTGCTTCACCCCCGGCCAGGCGAAGAACACCTACGGCACGGGCTCCTTCGTGCTCCTCAACACCGGGGACCACGCGCCGCGGGCCAAGGGCCTCCTGACGACGATCGCCTACTCGGACGAGGAGGGCGTGCGCTACGCCCTGGAGGGCTCGATCTTCGTGACCGGCGCGGCGATCCAGTGGCTGCGGGACGGCCTCGGGATCATCGAAACCTCCGCCGACATCGGCCCGCTCGCCGCCTCCGTCCCGGACACCGAGGGCGTCTACTTCGTCCCGGCGCTCACCGGGTTGGGCGCTCCCTGGTGGGACCCGCACGCGCGGGGGACGATCGTGGGGATCACCCGGGGCACGAACCGGGCGCACCTCGCTCGCGCCGCCGTCGAGTCGATGGCGTTCCAGACGAGGGACGTGGTCGACCGGATGGTGGCCGACTCGGAGGTCGGGCTGAGCCAGCTCAAGGTCGACGGCGGCGCGAGCGTGATGGATCTCCTGTGCCGCTTCCAGGCCGACCTGCTCGGGGTGCCGGTGCGGCGGCCCAAGGTCCAGGAGACGACCTCGCTGGGGGCCGCGTACCTGGCCGGGCTCGCCACGGGCGTCTGGTCGTCGAAGGACGAGGCGGCGAGGGCCTGGGAGCTCGACGCGGAGTTCCTCCCGGGCGACGAGGACCTCACCGCGCGCTACGACGACTGGCGAAGGGCCGTGGAGCGCTCGCTGGCCTGGGCCCGCGGCTGATCAGGCGGTGCCGCTGCGCGAGTCCTGGTCAACGGTCTCGGTGTCGGGCACGGTGACCGTCCGCTCCTCCTGGGCCGCCAGCTCCTTCTTGACCTTGGCGGCGTACTCGTCCACGTACTCCTGCCCCGAGAGCATCATGATCTCGTACATGATCTCGTCCGTGACCGAGCGGAGCACGAACCGGTCGCGGGGGCGATCGTAGTAGCGGGAGAAGTCGAGGGGCGCGCCGAACCGTACGGTCACTCGACCCCGCAGCCGGGGCATCTTCTTGTCGAGCGGCATGATGTCGACCGTACCGTCGACCGCGATCGGAACGACGGGGACGCCGGCCTCGAGAGCCATCCGGGCCACGCCGGTCTTCCCCCTGTAGAGCCGCCCGTCGGGGCTCCGGGTCCCCTCCGGGTAGATCCCGATCACCAGGTTCTTCTCCAGCGCCTCCACACCCGTCCGGATCGCCGCCTCGCTCGCGGAGCCCCCGGTGCGCCGCACGGGGATCACGTTGACCGCCTTCATGAACCAGCGCGTCCTCCACGAGTCGAAGTAGTCGGCCTTCCCCAGGAACACCACGGGGCGCTTCACCAGCAGGGGGATGAAGAGGCTGTCCACGAACGACAGGTGGTTCGAGGCCAGGATGACCGGCCCCTCGGCGGGGACGTGCTCGAGCCCCACGGCCTTCGGCCTGTAGATCAGCCGGAGGAGCGGGCCGAGCAGCACGTGCTTGAGGAACCAGTAGAACATCTCGATCCTCGATTCAGGGCGGTCATTTAGACTATAGGCTCCCCCCGGGGCCGACAAGCGACGAGGAGGTCGAAGTGGAGAGCGGATGGGGCGTCCTCGAATGGACGTTCGTGATCGTGGTGGGGTCCCTATCGCTCGCTGCGGGCCTCTTCGCCCTGTACCTCCTGGCCCTCCCCTTCCGGAACACCGGTCTCCGCCGCCGACCCAACCCGCGCGGTCGGTGACCCTGTGACGCTCAGGAAGACGATCCTCCTGGTCGAGGACGACGACTCGGTCCGTCAGCTGGTTCGCGTCACCCTGGAGCTCCACGACTTCGACGTGGTGGAGGCGAGCGGGGCGGCGGAAGGGCTCGAGCTCTTGGAGCGACACCGCCCCGATGCAATCGTCCTGGATCTGATGATGCCCGGCATGGGGGGCGAGCGCCTGCTCACACAGCTCCGTGCGGCGCCCGCGACCCGTGACACCCCCGTCGTCGTGGTCTCCGGGAAGCCCGAGGTCGGGCACGAGGTCCTCGGCCTGGTGGGCCGCGAGAACTTCATCGTGAAGCCGTTCGATCCCCAGGCGCTGATCGACCGCGTGCGGGCCGCCGTGGGATGAGCACCGAGATCGTCCCCGGGGCCGAGCCGTTCTTCTTTCCCGGCGGAGACGTGGCGGTGCTCATGCTCCACGGCTTCACCGGCAACCCGTCGAGCATCAGGCCGTGGGGCGAGGCCCTCGCGGAGCGCGGCTTCACGGTCAGCGGTCCGCGGCTTCCGGGGCACGGGACGACGTGGCAGGACCTGGCGACCCGGCGCGGGGACGAATGGGTCGCCGAGGCGGATGCGGCGCTGACGAGGCTTCGAGGGGATGGGGGTCGGGTCGTCATCTGCGCCCAGTCCTTCGGCGGCACCATCGCCCTCGACCTGGCGTCCCGTCGTCCCGGGGACGTCCGGGGGATCGTGCTGGTGAACCCCTATGTACGGGACCCTCGGCACGTGTGGCTGCCGGTCGTTCGCCCGTTCCTTCGAACCATCAAGGGGATCGGCAACGACATCAAGAAGCCGGGCGGGAACGAGCTGCCCTACCCTCGCGTGCCCCTTCGAGCCGTCTCGGAGGTCGCCAGGATGATGAAGCGGCTCGAGACGGTGATCCCCTCGATCGTCCAGCCCCTCCTGCTCTTCCACTCCCCCCAGGACCACGTCGTCCCGAGGGGCACGGCGGAATGGCTCCTGGATCGGATCGGGAGCGAGGACAAGGAGCTCGTCCTCCTCCCGGACTCCTACCACGTGGCCGCGCTGGACAACGACGCTCCCACCATCTTCGAGCGGAGCGCCGCGTTCATCGAGCGCGTGACGCGCGGCTAGGGGAGCTCCAGGTCGGCGACGAGCGGCAGGTGGTCGGAGGCCTCCGCCGCGTCACGGTCGACGAAGGCTTGGGCCACCGTCACGCCCTCGGGGACGAGCAGGTAGTCGATGCGGGCTCGGGGGTCGCGGGCGGGGAAGGTCTCACCCCGCCCCCGGCCGGCCTGGGCGAACGCGTCCCAGAGACGCTCGGTCATCCATCTGGCCGCCGGGCCTTCCGGCGCCTCGTTCAGATCGCCGCCCAGGAGAACGGGGGCGCGCAGCTCGGGGAGGATCCTGTCGGTGAGGCCCCGGGCGTGCTCGCGGCGCTCCGGATCGGAGAGCCCGAGGTGGACGCTGGCCGCCGTCAGCCGGTACCCGGACCGGCCGACCAAGGCCGCGACGACCCCCCGATGCGGCCTGGATCGCCCCGGGAGACGGATCGTCCGAGTTCTGAGGAGACGCCAGGGAGGCCGGGCGAGCACGGCGTTCGTCACGCCCCACCGGAGGCGCCGGAGCCCAGACGCGGCGCGCGCGTCGAGCGCCCGGGCCAGCCGCGCCAGCCTCCATCCGCTCCACCCCACCTCGTTGAGCACGACCAGATCGGGCTCGTGTCGCGCGAGCGTCTCGGCGGCGGCGGCCACGCCCGCCCGGAGCCCATGGGCGTTCCACACGACGACGCGAAGCTCCATCCCGGGAAGCCTAGCCCGAGCGTCAGGCCGAGACGATCGACGTGCCGATGCGGCCCTCGAGCGCCGCCAGCGCACCGTCCAGCGGCCCGATCACGGCCCGCTCTCCCCCGCCCCGGACGAAGGCCACGCACGCCTCGAGCTTCGGGCCCATCGAGCCGGCGGGGAGGGAGTCCAGGACCCGCTCCGCCTCGTCCACGGTGAGCCGCTCGAGCAGCCGCTGATCGGGCTCGCCGAACCGTTCGTACAGACCTCTTACGTCGGTGAGGATCATGAGGACCTGGGCCTCGACCTCGCGCGCCATGATCGCCGATGCGTGGTCCTTGTCCACCACGGCCTCCACCCCCACCAGCCGGGGACCCTCCTCGATCACGGGAACGCCGCCGCCGCCGGTGCAGATCACGATCGTCTCCGACTCTGCGAGCTGCTTCGCGATCGGGGCCTCCACGATCGAGTAGGGCCTGGGAGACGGGACCACCCGGCGCCAGCCGCCCTCTCCCACCTCCTTCACGACCCAGCCCCGCTCCTCGGCGAGGCGCTCCGCCTCGGCCCCCTCGTAGAAGGGACCGATCGGCTTCGTCGGGTCCTGGAACGCAGGGTCGTCCGCCCGGACCCGGGTCAGCGTGAGGAGCGTGGTGACCGGCCGCTCCATCCCCCGCTCGTAGAAGACGTCCCCGATCGTCACCTGAAGGAGGTAGCCGATCTGCCCCTGGCTCATGGCGCCGCACACGTCGAGGGGCATCGGATGGGCCCAGTCCCGGGCGGCCTCGTTCTGCAGGAGGATGCGGCCGACCTGCGGTCCGTTCCCGTGGGTGACGAGGATCTCCCAGCCCGAGGCCGCCACGTCGGCCACCTGCTCGGCCGCGGTGCGCGCGTTGCGGACCATCACCTCCGCCGTATCCTCCTCCTCGCGCTGGAGGAGCGCGTTGCCGCCCAGCGCGATGACGACGCGAGGCACCTCAGCCCCCCGCCGCGGGCAGTCGCGCGGCGAGGACCTCGGCGATCGTGGGCTGTCCCTCGGCCTCCTCGAGCTCGTAGCCCACGCGGACGGAGGGCTTGGAGAACGATGCGATCCGGGAAAGGTCCACGGGCGTGGCGACCATCACGAGGTCGCAGGGAACCGCGTCGATCGTGTCCTCGAGCTCGCGGATCTGCTCGTCCGAGTACCCCATCGCGGGGAGCACGGGGCCCACGGGGTACTTCTCGTAGACCGACTTCAGGCTGCCGGCCGCCCATTCCCGCGGGTCGACGATCTCCGCAGCCCCGTGCTGGCGGGCGGCCACGACCCCGGCGCCGTAGGTCATCTCGCCGTGCGAGAGGGTGGGGCCGTCCTCGATCACAAGCACGCGGGCTCCCTCCACGGCGTCCGGGTCGTCCACGGTCACGGGGCTGTTCGCGCGGATGATCACCGCGTCCGGGTTGAGCTCGCGGGCGGTGGCCTCGACGGCCTCGACGTTCTCGGGCTCCGCAGTGTCCACCTTGTTGATCACGATCACGTCGCCCATGCGGAGGTTCGCCTCTCCCGGGTGGTACCGGGTCTCATGACCGGGCCGGTGAGGGTCGGCCACCACGAGGTGGACGTCGGGCCGGTAGAAGGGGAGGTCGTTGTTCCCCCCGTCCCAGATGACGACGTCGGCCTCCTGCTGGACCGCTTCCAGGATCTCCGCGTAGTCCACGCCCGCGTAGACGACGGTGTCGGAGGCGATGTGCGGCTCGTACTCCTCGCGCTCCTCCACGGTGACGTCGGCGGCGTCGAGGTCGTCCATCGTGGCGAAGCGCTGGACCCGCTGGGCGACGATGTCCCCGTACGGCATTGGGTGGCGGACCACGCCGGGCTTGCGGCCGTGGGTCTTCAAGGCCCGGACGACCGCCCGGGTCGTCTGGCTCTTGCCCGAGCCGGTGCGCACCGCGCAGACCGCCACGACCGGCTTCGTGGAGTCCAGCATCGTTGCCTCCGGTCCGAGCAGCGTGAAGGATGCGCCGGCGGCCAAGGCGGCGCTGGCTCGATGCATCACGTACTCGTGCGAGACGTCGGAGTAGGCGAAGACGACCTCGTCGACCCGCTCATTTGCGATGAGGTCGGCCAGCTCGTCCTCCATGCGGATCGGGATGCCCTCCGCGTAGCGGTTCCCGGCGAGCTCCGGCGGGTAGCGGCGGTTCTCGATGCCCGGGATCTGCGTCGCGGTGAAGGCGACGACCTCGACCTCCGGGTGCCCGCGGTAGACCACGTTGAAGTTGTGGAAGTCCCGCCCCGCGGCCCCCATGATCACGACTCGCTTCGCCATCGATGCTCCTTCCGCCTCGGGCCCGAGGGAGAGTACGGACCCCCTCCGACCCGTGTCAAAGCTGGGGGAGAACCTCGCGGGCGATCAGCTCCCGGCGGTCGCGCGGCCCGGCGGCCACCAAGATCCCCCACCCGGCCCCCTCCCGTCCCAGCTGGGTCAGGAACCCTGCCAGCTCCACCGCGGTCCCGCTCCAGGAGGCGTCCTCCATGCCTCGGTCGGCGCGGCGGGCCTTCAGCTCGGCGAGCTCGGCGTCGTCCCGGCCCACAAGGACGATCCCCGCCCAGGTCGCCTCCACGGTGCGATCCCCCGCCTCCGCTCTGAGGAGGGCGGCCTTGCGGGCGAACGCGGGGGCGTCCAGGCCCCAGCCGTTCCAGCCGTCGGCCTCCCGAGCCGCCAGCCGGACCACGGGATCGGCCAGCCCGGCGACCCAGATCGGCGGCGCTGCGGCGGGGACGAGCGGGCCCGAGAGCGGAGGCACCCTCTCCCCGCCCGAGTAGCCCTCCCCCTCGAACATCGACCGGAGGGCCCGCACCGTCTCCAGGAGATGGGCCCGCCGCTCGCCGCGGCCCATCAAGGGGAGCCCGAAGGCCCGGTGCTCGTCTGCGTCCGTCTCGTCGCCCGTCCCGATCCCAAGGATCAGGCGTCCGCCCGAGATCGCGTCGATCCACGAGGCCTGCTTCGCCAGGATGCCGGGCGGACGGAGCGAGGCCCGCGTGACGAGCGTCCCCACCCGGATCCGCTCGGTGACGGCGGCCACCGCCGCGAGCGTGGTGAAGGCCTCGAGAGACGGGCGATCCGGGGCGGCGCCGGGCGGGAAGAAGTGATCGAAGACGAATGCGCCGTCGTACCCGAGCGCCTCGGTCTCGCGCGCCGCGGCGAGTACCTTGTCCGGATCTCCGGAGAACAGGGGGAGGACGACGCCGATCCTCACTCCGCCTCCAGGAACTCAAGCGCCATCGCCGCCGCCCCGATCGCCCCGGCGTCGTTCCCGAGGACGGCCTGCAGGATCGGGATCTCGGGACGGTGGTCGGGCGCTTCGACCGTTTCCAGGAAGCGGGCCCGGGCCGGTTCCAGGAACGGGGCCCCGATCTCGGCCATCCCCCCTCCCACCACGATGGCCTCGGGGTCGAGAACGTTGGCCAGCCCGGCCAGGCCCTCGCCCAACCGGCGCCCCACGGTCTCGAGGATCGTCCCCGCGGCCGGGTCCCCGCCCGCGGCGGCCGTCACCACGTCGGGGCCGACCGGAGGCCTCCCGCCGGCCGCCCGCGCGATGGGCCCCTCGGGGTCGTCGAGGGCCACCTCCCGGGCCGTGCGCTCCAGCGCCTGACCGCTCGCCATCTGCTCCCAGCACCCCCGGTTCCCACAGCCGCACCGCGGCCCGTCCGGCTCCACGATGATGTGTCCGATCTCTGCCGCGAACCCGTGGGCGCCGCGGTAGAGCCTCCCGTCCTGGATCACCCCGCCCCCGATGCCCGTCCCCACCGTGACGAGGAGGACGTGTCGCAGGCCGCGACCGGCGCCGAACAGGAACTCCCCCCACGCCGCGGTGTTCGCGTCGTTGTCCACCACGCACGGAAGCCCGATCCTCCGGCGGACGAGGTCGCGGAGCGGCACCTCCGTCCACGCGATGTTCGGGGCGGAGCGGAGGACGCCGGTGTCGTGCTCGACCATCCCCGCCGCGCCCAGCCCCACGGCCGCGGCGGGACCCTCCGCCCGCAGCCGCTCCGCCGCCAGCACCACGGTCTCGACCATCGCCTCGACGTCGTCGGCGGGGGACGCCAGCAGCTCCGAGGCCAGCACGGACCCCTCGTCCGACATCAGGACGCCCGAGACCTTGCTGCCTCCGACGTCGAGGCCGATCGCCAGAGGCCGCTCGCCCATACCTCAGAAGCGGAGCAGCGCTCCGACGCCTCCAAGGGGCCCGAGCTCCTCCGCGGCCCCGATCGTCTCGACGCGGCACTTCTGCCGCACGGCGAGCTCGACGGCCTCCTCGACGATGTGGTCGGCGGCCTCCGTGTCCGCGCCGCACGCGGCGCACCGGGCCTCCGCCAGGGAGAGGTGCCCGCACCGAGCGCACCGCCGGCCGTCGGCTCGGAGGTCGGCGGCGACCACGAGCGTCTCCACGCGTCCCGACTCGAGGGCCTCGAGCGTCCCCGCCAGGCCCGCCACGGCCCGCCCCGTCCCTGCCCTCGCCTCGATCGTGAGACGCTCGAGCGCCTCGGCCTCGCGCCTCGACTCGAGCTCCGCCTCGATCGCGGCCACCCGCTCCCGGACCTCGTCAGCCGAGACGGTGATGGGCAGGACGATCCGGTCGAGCACCTTCCGTGCCACGTAGTCGTGGAGCTCACGCTCGAGGTCGGCGACGAGCTCCTCGGACCCGGCCAGGATCAGGTGATCGAAGGGCTGCCGCTGCGACGCTCGCAGCGCCACCTGCGCGGTGTGCTTGAGGTGGCGCAGGACGTGGTCCTCGATGTGGCGCTGGAAGCGGGCCTGCGACCAGCCACCCTGCTCGTGCCGGCCGGGGACGTCGTCGCGGATCTCCCCCAGCTCCTCGACGAGGTCCTGGCGGACGTACAGCACCCTGGCGTGCTCCCGATCGGCGACCAGCATGCAGAAGGTCTCGAAGCGCTCGAGCATCCCCTCGAGCGGGATCAGCAGCGGGCGGCTCCCGACGTGGAGCCGGTCGCGGAAGGGGCGCGACACGGGCACGCTCTCCCAGAGGCCGCTCCTCGCCGACGAGAAGACCGCCACGCCCCCCACACGGCTGCGGTCGAGCTCGTCCTCGACGTGGCGGCGGATCGCCTCCATGTCCTCGGCCACGGACCTCCGCTGCTCGCGATCGAGCCCGTCCAGCGACATCCCCTTGAAGAGGTCGCGCATCCGGACGAGGTAGCCGTTCCTGCTCGGATGGCGGCGGCCGTCCACGTCGAGATAGAGCGATGTCACCGGGTGGGCCGGGGACCAGTCGCTGAGCTTGCGCAGCAGTCCTTGGTCGAGGGTTGCCATGGGCGATCCTCCGGTCTCAATCGACGTCGATGCGCTCCAGGCGCGGGCTCTCGGATACGGCATCGGCTCGGGCGTTCAGGAAGACGGTGGCCGCCATGATCAGCTCCCGCCCCGCGTTGAGCAGGTGCTCCACCACCTCCGGCTTGGCCTGCCCGGCCAGCGTGAGCATCATGCCCACCGGACAGATCGACACCGGACAGGTCGGAACGTCCGTCCCCTCTTCCCGCGCCGTCTCCTTCTCTGCCATCGGTCCCCCTCCGTCGGTCAGCCGCCGCCGGCGCCGGCGCGGCTCTGCGCTTCCTCCCCGAACGCGATCTCGAGGCGGTCGTCCACGAGCTGGGCGTCTCGGACGTCGAGCCGCTGGAGCGCCTGCGGCAGGATCAGGTTCCGTTTGTGGGAGCCTACCCTCACGAACAGCTCCTCCCCCTTCCGGTGGATGTCGAGGGCCCCTCGGTCCACGAACGGCAGGCGGAGCGTCAGGAGGTACAGCGGGCCCCGACGGCGGATCCGCATCGGCTCCTCGGAGTAGAGGACTGCGGAGGGGTCTCCCTCGCCGTAGACCTCGTCCCCCATCTCCTCGAGGAGGTCCGGGCCCACCATCTCCTGTCCGAACAGGCGCGAGGTCAGGATCGGGATCGGCTGGAAGGACTCGTGGATCGTGGCGAGATGCTCGGCCTGGATGTCCTTCCACTTCCCGAAGTAGGGGTCGTTGACCTCCTCCGGGATGATGCGATTCGCCACGATCGCGTCCACCCGGTACCCGAAGAGCGAGAGGTACGTGTACGTGCGGCGGGCCTCGGCGATCACCATCTTCTCCGGGTTGACCACGAGCCGCACGGACGACCGCTCGGCATCGCCCAGGATGGCGCGGACCCCCTCGAGGTTGCGGTGGAGCTGCTCGATCGCTGCGAAGATGCGATCCTCCGCGATCGGCATCGTCGTGAGCCGGGTCAGGATCGGGCGGATCGTCTTCACCACGCGGCGCTCGACCGGGAAGATCCGCTCGATGTACCAGTTCATGACCTCGGGCAGCGACAGGAGGCGGAGCGTCTCGGCGGTCGGGGCACAGTCGATCACCAGGAGGTCGTAGTCGGCGACGTCCACGTGCCGCTTCATGTCGGTCAGGCTGAAGATCTCGTCCAGCCCCGGGATGACCGAGAGCTCCTCCGCCTCGATCGCGTCCACCCCGGCCCAGTTCAGGAACTGGATGATGTACTCCTGGATGTTCCGCCAGTTGGACTCCAGGCGGGCCTGCGCGTTGACCTGCTCGGCCCAGAGGCGGTCCTCGACCTGAAGCGGCGCGTCGCCGATCTGCACGTCGAAGGCGTCGGCCAACGAGTGCGCCGGGTCGGTGCTGGTGACGAGCGTTCGCCGCCCGGCACGGGCGGCCCGCACGGCGGTGGCGGCGGCGATGGTCGTCTTCCCGACGCCGCCCTTGCCCGTGAACAGCAGGATCCTCATCCGGCGTCCATGGTAGCCGCCGGGAGCCGATGGGGGCGAGCGAGACTCACCCCTCCTCCACGCGGCGCTTCAGCCCCTCCAGCGCGGTCGTGACGATCCGCTTCTCACCCTGCTTCCGAAGGAGGGACGGCACGGCCACCGCGAGCTCGACGGCGAGCCGATAGGTGACGTGGGTCCCGTCGTCCGACGCCTCGAGGACGTACTCGCCGGCCACGTCCTTCAGGGCCCCGGCGGCCTCGCGAGTGGTCCACGACATCCCCCCGTCGTCCGGCGCGAACGCGTATTCGAGCGTGTAGGTCGCGTCGAACCCCATCGCGGACAGCCGGAAGGCCACGGCCGCGGGTTGGCCCTCGTCGTCCTCCTCGAGGACCTCCGCCGACTCGACCCCCGCCCACTCGGGATAGGCGTCGAAGTCGACGAGGACCTCCATCACGTCTCCGGGCTCCGCCTCGATCTGGATGTCGCCCTCGGTCCGATCGGCCATGGCGGGAGTGTCGCACGGATGCGGCACCGCCCGCTCAGCCGCGCAGGGTCGGCCCCGAGAAGAAGAGGAAGACGATGGTGACCAGCAGGAGCGCGGAGATCCCGTAGAGGAGGATCCGCGACGAGACGATCGGGTCGTCCCCCTCGGTCGCTCGGCGCGCGTCGATCGCCGACAGCATGTACAGGGCGCCGGCCGAGGCCATGTAGAGCACCACGAGCCCCAGGAGCGGCCCCAGGCCTCGGCCGGCGCGGGCGGCCACGATCACGACGATCGTCCCGATGAGCCAGACGAAGATCAGGATGCGGGCCAGTCCCTCGACCCTGTGGCCCGCGGCGAGGTGCCCGAGCCCCGGGAAGATCAGCGACAGCGCGCTGGCCCGCCCGGGGTCGATCTCGGAAGCCTCCCGCCCCTCCTCGAACAGCGCCCCGAAGGGCGTCCCGCAGCGCGCGCACACGTGGGCCTCGAGCGGATTCTCCGCCTCGCACAGGCGGCACACCCAGACGAGCCCGTCCTCCCGGACCTGGAAGGGGCTGGCCTCGGTGGCCGGCCCGGGCTGGAGGGGCGGCTCACCCTCGGCCGGCTGCTCGTCCGCAGGAGGTCCGCCGGGCGGGGCCCCCGCCGGCTCCCCGCCGGCCTGGTCCGAGGGCACCCCGGGCGCGGGCTCGGCCGTCCGCTCCTCCGGCGAGGCCAGCTCGCCGAGCATCGCCGCGGCCTCCACCGGATCGACCGCCGGATCGATCGCCGGCTCCTCCGGCTCCCCGAGCCGAGTGAAGCACTGGCCGCACCACTCGGCGTCGGGCGCGTTCAGCCCCCCGCACCGCGGGCAGCGCTCGCTCATGCTGACGCCTCCATCCCGGCTATCGTGCCACGCCTCCGCGCCCCCGTCGTGGAAGCCCTCGCACGCTACGCTTGCCCGCGTGTTCCTCCGCGAGAACGAGATCGGGCGGCGCATCGCGCCCTGGGTGGAACCCGGGATGCGGCTGCTCGACGTGGGCTCCGGCACCGGCCGGATCGCCAGGTGGCTGACGCGCGAGCGGCGGGTCCTCCCCACGACCTCCGACCTCCACGAGTTCGACAACCGGGTCGGCGATCTGCCG
>DASUTZ010000241.1:0-2104 GCA_036374295.1 Actinomycetota bacterium | reverse complement strand
TCCCCGGAGTGAGCCCCAGCCGCACGGCGAGAGGCGCTGAGGCCGCTCAGGCCACGGTCCGGCCGAGTGCCGGGGCGGCCTCCGCGGGCGCGGGGGACAGCTCGCGATCGAAGACCTCGGAGAAGTGGCGCGCCACGATGGAGGTCATCTCCTCGACGGTCACGGTGCGGCCCGCCACCTGGGACAGCGTCGTCACGCCCCGGTCCGCCAGCCCGCACGGCACGATGGCATCGAACCACGAGAGGTCGGTCGTGCAGTTGAGCGCGAAGCCGTGATAGGTGACGCGCCTCGTGCTCTTCACCCCGATCGCGCACACCTTGCGATCGCCGCACCAGACGCCGACCTCGTCGTCGGGGGCGGCGCGCACCCCGACGTCGGCGCACGACCGGATCACGACATCCTGCATCCGCCGCACGTGCTGCGCCAGGCTCGGCGCCACGCCGAGGTGGACGATCGGGTAGCCCACGAGCTGACCCGGCCCGTGGAACGTCACGCTGCCGCCGCGGTCCACGTGGTGGAGCTCCGCCCCCCGGGCCCGCAGGTCGCGCTCCGCCATGAGCAGGTGCGAGGGGTCGGTCCGCCGCCCCGCGGTGTAGACGGGCTCGTGCTCCAGCAGCAGCAGCGTGTCGGGGACCTCCCCGACGATGCGGCGATCCACGAGCTCCCGCATCGCCTCGAGGGCGGAGCTGTAGGGAACCCTCCCCGGCGCCAGCAGCCAGGCCCGTCCCGTCACGTCAGGTAGGCCTGGACCTCGCTCGTGAAGTCCCAGGTCTCGAGGTTCTCCTTGATCCGAGCCAGGAACTGCGCAGCCGTGGCCCCGTCGATCATCCGATGGTCCCAGGACAGCGAGAGGTAGACCATGTGCCGGATGGCGATCGCGTCGTCGATCACGACAGGGCGCTTCTGCACCGTGTCGAACGCCAGGATCGCCGTCTCGCCCGGGTTCATGATCGGGACCGAGATCAGCGAGCCGAACGGCCCTGGGTTGGTTATGGAGAAGGTCCCGCCGTGCACCTCGTCGGGCGTGAGCTTCTTGGAGCGGGCCCGCGTGGCCACGTCGTTGATCGCGCGCGCCAGCCCCACCACGTTCATCCCCTCGGCCCCCTTCACGATAGGGACGATGAGCCCCTCGTCGTAGGCCACGGCCACCCCGAGGTTCACCGACCGCCGGTAGGTGGCGGTGCCCTCCTCGAGGTTCAGCCGCGCGTTGACGTCGGGGTAGGCCAGCAGCGCGTCGCTCACCGCCCGGGCCAGGAACGGCATGTAGGTGAGCGAGATGCCCTCCTCCCGCTTGAACGCGTCCTTGGCCCGGTTCCGGAGCTGCGCGATCCGCTCCATGTTGACCTCGACGGCGTTCCAGGCCCGCGCGGACTGGTGGAGACTCGCCACCATGTTCTCGGCGATCCGCTTGCGGATGTGCGAGATCGGCCGGACCTCCTCGGCGGCCGCGGGCGCCGCCTGGGGGGCCGGAGCCGGTCGCGGCTCCTCGGGGACGGCCTGGAGCGGGGGCCGAGCCTCCGCCGCGGCCGCCTCCGCGGCGGGCTGCCCCGACTCGACGACCGCCATGATGTCCTTCTTCGTGATCCGCCCTCCCGTGCCGCTGCCCTGGACCCGGTCCAGGTCGATCCCGTGCTCGTCGGCGAGCCGCCGGACGAGGGGGGAGAGGATGTGGCTCCGGGGTCCTCGCGCGGCCGCGGCGGCCGGCTGGGCCTGCTGCTGCTCCGGCTGGGCCGGCGCCGGCTGCTCCGGCTGGGCCGGCTGCTCCGACTGAGGAGCCGACTCGGGCTGGGGCTGAGGCGGCTCCTCGGCCTTCTCCTCCCGTGCCTGGGCCTCCTCCTTCGGCTCCTCCGCCTCCTCGGAGGGCTCGGCCTCGGCCGCCGCCTGGCCGTCCCCCGACTCGATCATCGCCAGCTGGGTCCCGACCTCGACGGTCTCACCCTCCTGCACCAGGATCTCGGTGATCGTGCCGGCGATGGGCGAGGGCACCTCGGTGTCCACCTTGTCGGTCGAGATCTCGAACAGGGGCTCATCGCGGTCGACGCTGTCCCCCTCGCTCTTCAGCCACTTGACGATCGTCCCCTCGACGACGGTCTCGCCCAGCTGC
>DASUTZ010000240.1:0-2731 GCA_036374295.1 Actinomycetota bacterium | reverse complement strand
CACGGGCTTGGCGAAGTACCACTCGGCCGCGGTGGCGATCCCGTAGACGCCGTGGCCCAGGTAGACCTCGTTGACGTAGATCTCGAGGATCTCGTCCTTCGTGTAGACGCGCTCCAGCTTCACGGCCACACGGGCCTCGCGGACCTTGCGACGGAGGGTGTCCTCGGTCCCCACCTCCTCGAAGAGGCTCCTGGCGACCTGCTGGGTGATCGTGGACGCGCCCTCGGAGATCCGGCCGGTGGCCAGGTTGCGCAGCCCGGCTCGGGCCACCGCCCCGAAGTCCACGCCGTTGTGCTCGTAGAAGTGCTCGTCCTCGGCCGCGATCACGGCCCGGACGGTCATGGGCTTCAGGCGGCGGAGGCGCACGATCTTCCGGTTCTCGTTGAGGAAGAGCTTGGCCAGGACCGAGCCGTCGGCGGCGTAGATCGTGGAGCGCTGAGGCAGGCGGGGGAAGGCCAGCTCCTCCTCGCTGGGCTCGGGGCCCAAGAGATCGTGGGCAGTCCCCACGAGCATCGCGGAGGCGCCGACCACGGGAGCGAGGGCTCCCGCGACGAGCATCGAGGCGATCAGGACGACGATGGGGATGAGGAGGATGCCGAGCGCGCGCCCCAGCCAGTGCTCGTCGCCGCGCGGGCGGTCCGAGCCGATCATGTCGAACAGAGGAAGCTTGCGCTCGTCCATCTCCTCGGTGGATCTGTCGAAGGCCTGCTATCACCATTCCCCCCCGCCGGGAGAGGGACACGAGAGCAAGCGCGCCGGGCGACGCCCTGCGCTAGCATCGCCGGGATGCTCAAGGGCCCGACGCTCCGCCTTCGGACCGTCCGCGAGAGCGATCTCGGGGAGCTCCACGCCGACCTGAGCGACCTCGAGCACAGAGGCGCGTTCTTCCCGCTGGGACTGCAGTCCGAGCCCGCCTTCCGACGGCAGTTCGAGGAGAACGGCTTCTGGGGCCAGGACGAGGGGATGCTCCTGATGGTCGATCCCCACGACCGGGTGGTCGGGGAGATCGAGTTCTACCCCATCACCCACTACCTGACCGGCTACGAGCTCTCCTACCTCGTGTTCGGCTCGGAGCACAGCGGCAAGGGCTACGCCACCGAGGCCGTGAGGCTCATGACCGCGTACCTGTTCGCCCGTCAGAGGATCGATCGCGTTCAGCTGGCCATCCATCCAGAGAACGAGGCGTCGCGGCGGGTGGCGCAGAAGGCCGGCTACACGTTCGAGAGTCTCATGCGTCGCTGCTGGTTCCACCAGGGCCGGTTTCACGACCTCGAGATCTGGTCGATGATCCGGGACGAGCTTCCACCCGAGGCTGGAACCTGAAGGCTTCCCACAGACCCCGCGGCCATACTCGACGGGTCACACGACCAGGAGGTCCAGCATGGATCGCGGACGGATGCGGCCGGTCGTCGGCCTGCTCGTGGCGACCGTGGCCCTTGGGGTGTTCACGCTCGCCCCGGTCTCGGCTCACTTCACCCAGGACACGCGACACCTGGGGAAGCACGCATGGCAGCAGGTGATCAAGAAGAAGACCACCGAGCTCTCGGCGCGCGCCTACGGAGCCGCCGCGATCAACGGGGTGTTCTTCTCGCAGCCGACCTTCGCGAACATCCTCCGACGGCCGGTCACGGCTCCCCGCAAGGGCTACCTCCACATCGTGGCGCATCTGATGGCCAACGACGACAGCTCGATGACGGGCCCGGGGCTGCTTCACTATCGATTGACGGTTGACGGGACGACCGTGGGGACCGAGTACTTCATGGCGTACGGCGGGTCGCCGGGGACCATCCAGATCGGAGGGGCGACCGCGGTCGTGAAGGTGGGCAAGGGCGACCACATGGTGGCGCTCCAGGGGAAGGAGGTCGGATCGGGCAGCATCATCGACGACCGCGATCTCAGCGTGCTCTTCGTGCCCTTCGGCTCCACCACCCTCCCGGTCGCCGCGCCGTAGGCCGCGTTGGCGTTCTGGCGAGGGCTGAGGGGCGATGCGGGGAGCCACTGCCAGCCCGGCTCGGGGCCCCGGCCTCCGGGCGGGCGCTCCCTTCGTCCGCCGACCTGACCACGGGGACGGTGTTCGTCTGCGTGCATTTCACCGTCGCCACGATCACGAGCGGGGCGAGCCACCTTCGCATCGTGGCCCCATGATGAAACCTTTTCGACCGGAAGCGCGCGAGGAACCGGCCCGGCCGGGAAGGCCCTGTTAGCCGTGGAGCACGGAGAGGATGTTGCCCGCCGGGTCCTTGAACCACGCGATGTCGGGCTGGCCGCGCGCGACGCCCTTCTCGTCCTGCTCGAAGCCTTCGTAGCGCTCGAAGACGACGCCGCGCGCGGCCAGCCCGTCCACCGCGGCGTCGATGTCGTCGATGGGGAAGTTGAGGATCGTGTAGGTGGCCGGCGTGTGGTCGGGCTTCGCGTACACGAAGACGTCCCGACCGCCCGCGATGTGCAGCGTCATCAGCTGATCCTCCTCCAGCATCGACACCTTCAGCCCGAGCGTGTCGCCGTAGAACTCCTGCGCCTTCTCCAGATCAGCCACGGCGAAGCCGCTGAACGCCTCGATGTCTCCCAACATGCTGAGCTCCTCTCGATCGCCTTCGTCCATAGTGACGATCCGGAGCCCGGCTCCTCATCGCCGGTCGGGGCGGGCGGATTCGAACCGCCGACCTCGTGCTCCCAAAGCACGCGCGCTGCCAAGCTGCGCCACGCCCCGCTCGCTCGATTCTACGGCCCG
>DASUTZ010000239.1:0-14381 GCA_036374295.1 Actinomycetota bacterium | reverse complement strand
GGTGCCGAGGGCCGTAGCTCAATCTGGCAGAGCACCGGTCTCCAAAACCGGCGGTTGGGGGTTCGAGTCCCTCCGGCCCTGCCGAGTAAGGAAGCAGGGATGAACAGACAAGCGAAGCGAGCCATGCAGCGCCAGCAGCGTGCGGGCGGTGAACGCCCGTCCGCTCCGGCGCGCCGGCGCCAGGCGGTCGAGCAGAAGAAGCGCGAGCGGACCGGCTTCCGGCAGTTCCTGCGCGAGGTTCGCCAGGAGCTGAATAAGGTGAACTGGCCGGATCGCAGGCAGATGCTGATCTACACGACCGTCGTCCTGGTGACCGTGGTCGTCCTGACGAGCTTCGTGTTCGCGCTCGACTTTGTGATCGGCAAGGGCATCTTCACCGTCTTCGGCATCGAGTAGCCGCGAGCCCATGGACGAGTTCCCCGAGAACGACGAGCAGACCCAGGATGCCTCCGACCGGGAGGCCTCCGAGGCCGCTGAGCGCGAGCTGACCGACGAGGCGATGCCCACCCGAGGCGAGGATGAGGCTCCTCCCGCGGGCGAGGGAGGGATGCCCGAAGAGCAGGACGTCCTCCCCTCCGAGCAGGCCCAGGAGGCGAGCCTCACCGGGGTCGAGGAGGCTACGGAACAACAGCGCGAGGCCGTGGTGGCGGAGATGGCCGAGCAGGCCGCCGAGGCCACGGACGAGGACGCCGCGCAGGCGGCCGAGGAGGCTGCGGTGCAGACGGTGGAGGAGCCCGAGGAGCCCGCCGAGCCCGCCGAGCATCCCACCGAGGAGGCCCCCGCTCCCGACCAGGAGGTGGCCGCGCCCGAGCCCGCGGCCGAGGCGCCCAGCGATGCGTTCTCCGGCCCCGGCGACTGGTACGTGATCCACACGTACGCGGGCTACGAGAACAAGGTCAAGACGAACCTCGAGTCGCGCATCCAGACGATGCAGATGCAGGACAAGATCTTCTCCGTCTACATCCCGATGGAGGACGTGATGGAGATCAAGGGTGGCCGCAAGCAGGTCGTCCAGAAGAAGGTGTTCCCGGGCTATCTCCTCGTGCGGATGGAGTACGACGACGACTCCTGGTACGTCGTCCGGAACACCCCCGGGGTGACGGGGTTCGTGGCCGCGGGGACGGGCCAGAAGCCCACCCCGCTGCCTCGGCACGAGGTGGAGAAGTTCCTCGCCCCTCAGAAGGAGGAGGCGAAGCCCCAGTTCCGGCTGGAGTTCGAGGAGGGCGATGTGGTGCGGATCATCGCGGGGCCATTCGCGGACTTCAACGGCACCATCAGCGAGATCAACGTGGACCAGTCCAAGGTCAAGGTGATGGTGAACATCTTCGATCGCGAGACACCCGTCGAGCTCAGCTTCGACCAGGTGGCCCGCGTCTGATCGGTGGGAGGCGCCCCCGAGGGTGCCGCACGGACCACGAGGAGGAAGCACATGGCACAGCGACCCGGCAAGAAGGTCCTGGCGGTGGTCAAGCTCCAGATCCGCGCGGGGCAGGCCACGCCGGCGCCCCCGGTGGGCACGGCCCTGGGCCAGCACGGCGTCAACATCATGGAGTTCTGCAAGGCCTACAACGAGGCCACGCAGGCCCAGATGGGCCAGATGATCCCCGTCGAGCTGACGATCTACGAGGACCGCTCGTTCACGTTCGTCACGAAGCAGCCTCCCGCGGCCGAGCTGCTGAAGCAGGCGGCGCGGGTGGAGAAGGGCTCGGGCGAGCCCAACCGCGAGAAGGTGGGTCAGGTCTCCAGGAGCCAGGTCCGCCAGATCGCGGAGACGAAGATGAAGGACCTCAACGCGCGCGACCTCGAGAACGCGATGCGGATCATCGAGGGGACGGCGCGCTCGATGGGGATCGAGGTGGTGGGCTGATGGGCGGCAAGCGATACACGGACGCGATGAGGTCCATCAACCGCGAGCAGCTCTACACGCCGGCCGACGCCCTGCGGATCCTGCACGAGCTGCCGAAGGCGAAGTTCGACGAGACCGTCGAGCTCTCGTTCCGGCTCGGTGTGGACCCGCGGAAGGCGGAAGAGATGGTGCGCGGCACCGTCTCCCTCCCGCACGGAACGGGCCAGAGCGTGCGCGTGGCCGCGTTCGCCGTGGGCGACAAGGCCCGCGAGGCGCAGGAGGCCGGCGCCGACGTTGTGGGCGGCGAGGACCTGCTGGAGACGGTCCTCGACGGCACGATCGAGTTCGAGGCGGCGGTGGCCACCCCCGACATGATGCCGATCGTGGGGAAGGCCGGCCGCATCCTCGGCCCCCGCGGCCTGATGCCGAACCCCAAGGCCGGCACGGTGACCGAGGACATCGGCAAGGCGGTCCAGGACATCAAGGGCGGGAAGCTCGAGTACCGCGTGGACAAGGCCGGGAACCTCCATCTCATCATCGGGAAGCGCTCGTTCGAGCTCCAGGCCCTGTCCGAGAACTACCTGACGGTGGTGGACGAGGTGCTCCGGGCCAAGCCGGCCGGCGCCAAGGGCCGCTACATCCGCTCGGTCACGTTGTCCTCGACGATGGGCCCGGGGATCCGCATCGACCCGTCCAAGATCAAGGACGTGACCGAGTCGGTGCCGGCCTGAGGCGTTGTCGGTCCGGGTCGCCGTGTGTATCCTTGGGGTCGCCGCAGACAGCAGGGGCGGGCCGACAACCGCGTAATCCCGAGGGGGCACCTGCCGAGGCAGTGAAGCGCCTTCCCGGGCTGTGCTGCGGAGGCGCTTTTCCCTTGTGAGGAGCACGATGCCGAACCAGCAGAAGGTCGAGAAGGTCGAGGAGATCAGGGAGCGGCTGCGCTCCGCGCAGGCGGCCTACTTCGCCGACTACCGTGGCCTCTCCGTCCCCGATATCGGGGAGGTCCGTACGGCCCTCCTCGAAGCCGAGGCCGCCTTCACGGTCCTGAAGAACACGCTGACGCGTCTGGCGGTCCGGGACCTCGAGATGTCCGAGCTTGAGTCCTTCCTGGAGGGGCCCACGGCGGTGACGTTCGTCCAGGGCGACATCGTGGCGGGGGCGAAGGCCCTCGTGGACGCCACGAAGCGCTTCCCGGTGCTCGAGGTGAAGGGGGGGCTGGCCGAGGGCCGCGTCCTGGGAGCCGACGAGATCCGGGCGCTCGCGGCGCTCGAGACCCGGGAGGAGATGCTGGCCAAGGTGGCCGGCCTCCTCTCGATGCACATGCGGAAGGCCGCGTACCTGATGCAGGCCCTGCAGTCGAGGTTCGCCTCGCTGCTGAGCGCCTACGCGGAGAAGCTGGAGGAGGAGGCCCCCGCCGAGAAGGCTCCGAGCGAGGACGAGGCGGGCGGGGGCGACGAACAGGCTTCCGCCGAGCAGGCGGAGGAGGAGACCGAGGAAGCGCAGGACGAGGAGCAGGAGGAAGGGTAGATGGCCAAGCTCTCCGGCGATGACCTCCTCGAGGCCTTCAAGGGGATGACGCTCCTTGAGCTCTCGGAGTTCATCAAGCAGTTCGAGGAGACGTTCGATGTGGAGGCCGCGTCGATGGCGGCTCCCGTGGCGGTGGCCGGGGCGCCGGGCGGAGACGCAGGCGCCGCAGCCGAGGAGAAGGACGAGTTCGACGTGATCCTCTCGGCCGCCGGCGACAAGAAGATCCAGGTCATCAAGGAGGTCCGCGGTCTCACGAACCTCGGCCTCAAGGAGGCCAAGGAGCTCGTGGACGGTGCTCCGAAGCCGGTCCTGGAGAAGGTCAACAAGGAGACGGCCGAGCAGGCCAAGGAGAAGCTCGAGGCCGCCGGCGGGACCGTCGAGCTCCAGTAGGTTGGAGGGCTCACCGACCCCGCCCACCGGGTCGCCCAAGGGGTGGCCTGCTTCGAGGCGTCCCCGTTGACACTCTGCGCGCGGAGGCCTAAACTAGCGGTTTGCCGTGCCGTCTCCCGCGTACGCGAGTTACACGCATGTCGTTCCCTAGGGGGGGATCTCTTTGCCGAACGCCGTGACCGGTCGTGAGCGCGTGTCCTTCGCCAAGCTCCAGGAGCCCCAGGAGCTGCCCGACCTGATCGCGATCCAGCGCGAGTCCTTCGACTGGCTCATCACCGAGGGGCTCCGAGAGGTCTTCGACGAGATCAGCCCGATCGAGGACTACACCGAGACCTACGAGCTCCGGTTCGGGGACTTCTGGTTCGAGGACGTCAAGCACTCCGTGGACGAGTGCAAGGACAAGGACATGACGTACTCGGCGGGCCTCCACGTCCAGGCCGAGTTCATCAACAAGCAGACGGGCGAGATCAAGTCCGCCCCGGTCTTCATGGGCGAGTTCCCGATGATGACCGAGCGCGGGACCTTCATCATCAACGGGACCGAGCGGGTCGTCGTGTCCCAGCTCGTGCGCTCGCCCGGGGTCTACTTCGACAAGCAGCTCGACAAGACCGCGGACAAGGACATCTACATCGCCAAGATCATCCCCGCGCGGGGGGCCTGGCTCGAGTTCGAGGTGGACAAGAAGGAGCTCGTCGGCGTCCGCATCGACCGGAAGCGTCGCCAGAACGTCACCGTCCTGCTCAAGGCCCTGGGCTGGTCGAGCGACGAGATCATGGAGCTGTTCGATAACGCCCCGACCATCGCCGCGACCCTCGAGAAGGACGGGCTGGAGACGCCCGAGGAAGCTCTGGAGGACATCTACCGGAAGCTGCGCCCGGGCGAGCCGCCCACAGCCGAGTCCGCCCGCAACCTCCTGGAGAACCTCTTCTTCAACCCGAAGCGCTACGACCTGGCCAAGGTGGGCCGCTACAAGGTGGACAAGAAGCTGGGCGAGGTCGACGACCTTCTGAAGACCCAGCTGAAGCGACGCTACGAGACGCTGCGGGAGCAGGACAAGCCCGAGCGGAAGGAGTTCGAGCAGCCCAGGTGGAGGGTCTTCTCCCATCCCTACGGCAACGAGCGGGGGGCGGCGCCGTTCAAGTCGGTCCTCACCTACGAGGACATGGTGAAGACGATCCGCTACCTCGTGCGGCTGCACGCGGGCCAGGAGGGGTTCGACACCGACGACATCGATCACTTCGGGAACCGGCGGCTGCGCTCGGTGGGAGAGCTGATCCAGAACCAGATCCGGATCGGGCTCTCCCGGATGGAGCGCGTGGTGCGGGAGCGGATGACGACCCAGGACGTCGAGGCGATCACCCCGACGACCCTGGTCAACATCCGTCCGGTCGTGGGCTCGATCAAGGAGTTCTTCGGGACCTCCCAGCTCTCCCAGTTCCTGGATCAGACGAACCCCCTGGCGGGGCTGACCCACAAGCGGCGCCTCTCGGCGCTGGGCCCCGGCGGGCTCTCCCGGGAGCGCGCCGGCTTCGAGGTCCGTGACGTGCACCCCTCCCACTACGGTCGGATGTGCCCGATTGAGACCCCCGAGGGGCCGAACATCGGCCTCATCGGCTCGCTCTCGTCCTTCGGTCGCATGAACGACTTCGGGTTCGTGGAGACGCCGTACCGGAAGGTCGAGAAGGGGAAGGTCAGCGACCAGATCGACTACCTGACCGCCGACGAGGAGGACCTCTTCGTCATCGCCCAGGCCAACGCCGAGCTCGACAGGAACGGGCGGTTCGTGAGCGACCGGGTGCTCGTCCGGAGGAAGGGCGGCGAGGTCGACTACGTGCCCTCCTCGGAGGTCGACTACATGGACGTCTCGCCGAAGCAGATCGTCTCGGTGGGGGCGGCAATGATCCCGTTCCTCGAGCACGACGACGCGAACCGCGCCCTCATGGGCGCGAACATGCAGCGCCAGGCCGTGCCGCTGCTGCGGGCGGAGGCACCGCTGATCGGCACGGGGGTGGAGCTGCGCGCGGCCATGGATGCCGGCGACGTCGTGATGGCCGAGAAGGCCGGGACCGTCGAGGAGGTCTCCGCCGACCAGGTCGTGGTCAAGGAGCGGGACGGCAACCTGCGGCCGTACAAGCTGCAGAAGTACCGCCGCTCGAACCAGGGAACCTGCATCAACCAGCGGCCCGTGGTGACCGAGGACGACCGGGTCGCGGCGGGACAGATCATCGCTGACGGCCCCTCCACCGATCAGGGCGAGATGGCGCTGGGCAAGAACCTCCTGGTCGCGTTCATGTCCTGGGAGGGCCACAACTACGAGGACGCGATCGTCATCTCGGAGCGTCTGGCGAAGGAGGACGTGCTCACCTCGATCCACATCGAGGAGCACGAAGTGGACGCCCGGGACACGAAGCTCGGGCCCGAGGAGATCACGCGCGACATCCCCAACGTCTCCGAGGAGATCCTGAAGGACCTCGACGAGCGAGGGATCGTGCGTGTGGGCGCCGAGGTCACCACCGGCGACTACCTCGTGGGCAAGGTCACGCCGAAGGGCGAGACCGAGCTCACCCCCGAGGAGCGGCTGCTCCGCGCGATCTTCGGCGAGAAGGCGCGGGAGGTCCGCGACACCTCGCTGAAGGTCCCTCACGGCGAGTCCGGGAAGGTGATCGGGGTCCGCGTCTTCACCCGCGAGGACGGCGACGAGCTCTCCCCCGGCGTGAACCAGCTCGTGCGGGTATACGTGGCCCAGAAGCGGAAGATCTCCGACGGGGACAAGCTCGCCGGGCGCCACGGGAACAAGGGCGTGATCGCCAAGGTGCTCCCCGAGGCGGACATGCCGTTCCTGCCCGACGGGACGCCGGTGGACATCATCCTCAACCCCCTGGGCGTCCCTTCGCGGATGAACCTGGGGCAGGTCCTCGAGACCCACCTGGGGTGGGCGGCCCACCAGGGGTTCAGGTCGAACGGCAGGGAGCACGAGGGTCCGGCGTTCGTCTCGTCCCCCGTGTTCGACGGCGCTCGCGAAGACGAGATCAAGGAGGCCCTGGCCACGGCCAAGCCCAACAAGGACGGCGACCGGCTCGTCGACGAGCACGGCAAGGCTGTGCTCTACGACGGGCGGACGGGACGGCCGTTCGAGCAGCCGGTGACGGTGGGCTACATCTACATCCTGAAGCTGCTGCACCTGGTGGACGACAAGATCCATGCCCGGTCCACGGGCCCGTACTCGATGATCACGCAGCAGCCGCTGGGCGGGAAGGCGCAGTTCGGCGGTCAGCGGTTCGGCGAGATGGAGGTGTGGGCCCTCGAGGCCTACGGCGCGGCCTACGCCCTCCAGGAGCTGCTGACGATCAAGTCCGACGACATCCTGGGCCGGGTGAAGGTGTACGAGGCCATCGTGAAGGGCGAGAACATCCCCGAGCCGGGGATCCCCGAGTCCTTCAAGGTCCTCATCAAGGAGATGCAGTCCCTCGCGCTGAACGTCGAGGTGCTCTCCGCAGAGGGCCAGGAGATCGAGATGAGGGAGACCGACGACGACGTCTTCCGCGCAGCGGAGGAGCTGGGTATCGACCTCTCGCGGCGTGAGCCGGCGGGGGCGGATTTCGAGTGAGTCGAGAGGAGCTGAGCGCGTGCTCGACGTGAACTACTTCGACGAGCTGAGGATCGGTCTCGCCACGGGCGATCAGATCCGAGCCTGGTCGAACGGCGAGGTCAAGAAGCCGGAGACGATCAACTACCGCACCCTGAAGCCCGAGAAGGATGGGCTGTTCTGCGAGCGGATCTTCGGTCCCACCCGCGACTGGGAGTGCCACTGCGGGAAGTACAAGCGCGTCCGCTTCAAGGGGATCATCTGCGAGCGGTGCGGCGTGGAGATCACGCGGGCCAAGGTGCGGCGCGAGCGGATGGGGCACATCCAGCTGGCCGCGCCGGTCACCCACATCTGGTACTTCAAGGGGGTCCCCTCGCGCCTGGGGTACCTTCTCGACCTGGCCCCGAAGGATCTGGAGAAGATCATCTACTTCGCGGCCTACGTGATCACGCGCGTGGACGAGGATCGCCGGCACAAGGACCTCCCGGGGATCGAGAAGTCGATCGCCGAGGAGAAGGCGGCCGTCGACGGGCGCCGCGACGAGCAGATCCAGGCTCGCCTGAAGGAGCTCGAGGCCCGGATAAAGGAGCTCGAGGCCGAGAAGGCGAAGAAGGCACAGCTCACCGCGGCCAACAAGGAGGCCCAGCGGGAGATCGACAAGATCACCGAGGGCGCTCGGCGCGAGACCGAGCACCTCGAGGAGGTCCTCAGCGCCTTCAAGAGCCTCCACGTGAAGCAGCTCGTGGCCGACGACTCCGTGTACCGGACCCTGCGGGACCGCTTCGGGGACTACTTCGAGGGCGGCATGGGCGCCGAGGCCATCCGCGAGCTCCTCGCGGGGCTCGACCTCGACCAGGAGGCGGAGGACCTCCGGGAGACGATCAAGACCGCGAAGGGCACCCGGCGCCAGAAGGCGATCAAGCGGCTGAAAGTGGTCTCCAGCTTCATCGGGACGAAGAACTCCCCGATGGGCATGGTGCTCGACGCGATCCCGGTGATCCCGCCCGATCTGCGCCCGATGGTGCAGCTCGACGGCGGCCGGTTCGCCACGAGCGATCTCAACGATCTCTATCGGCGTGTCATCAACCGGAACAACCGTCTGAAGAGGCTGCTCGACCTCCAGGCCCCCGAGATCATCGTCAACAACGAGAAGCGGATGCTGCAGGAGGCCGTGGACGCCCTGTTCGACAACGGGCGCCGTGGGCGGCCGGTCACCGGCCCGGGCAACCGGCCCCTGAAGTCGCTCAGCGACATGCTCAAGGGCAAGCAGGGGCGCTTCCGCCAGAACCTGCTGGGGAAGCGCGTGGACTACTCGGGCCGCTCGGTGATCGTGGTCGGCCCCAACCTCAAGCTGCACCAGTGCGGGCTCCCCAAGCAGATGGCCCTGGAGCTCTTCAAGCCGTTCGTGATGAAGCAGCTCGTGGACCGCGGCCTGGCGCAGAACATCAAGAGCGCCAAGCGGATGGTGGAGCGGGCCAGACCCCAGGTCTGGGACGTCCTGGAGGACGTGATCAAGGACCACCCGGTGATGCTGAACCGGGCCCCGACCCTGCACCGCCTGGGGATCCAGGCGTTCGAGCCCGTCCTGGTTGAGGGGAAGGCCATCCAGATCCACCCGCTCGTCTGCCCCGCCTTCAACGCCGACTTCGACGGCGACCAGATGGCGGTGCACCTGCCCCTCTCCTCGGAGGCGCAGTCGGAGGCGCGGATCCTGATGCTGTCCACCAACAACATCCTGTCCCCGGCGCACGGGCGCACGATCGCCTCGCCGACCCAGGACATGGTGCTCGGGATCTACTACCTGACCGCGTCCGACGACAAGCCCGAGAAGCCCGAGGAGATCCCGAGCTTCACGGGCGTGGCCGAGGTGCTGATGGCCCTTGACCGGGGGACGATCGGGGTCCACCACTGGGTCCGGGTGCGCCTGCCCGGGAAGAACGTGCCCGGCGTCGAGGAGAACGGCGGGGTCCCGCGGATCGAGACGACGGCCGGCCTGGTGTTGTTCAACGAGGCCCTCCCGCTCGACTACCCATACGTGAACGACCACGTCCTGAAGGGCGAGGTCAGCAGGATCGTCGACGAGTGCGTGCGGACCTACCCGCGGAGCGAAATGGGTCGGATCCTCGACAACCTCAAGGAGCTCGGGTTCCAGTACGCGACCCGGGCCGGGCTCACGATCGGCGTGGACGACGTGACGACCCCCCAGTCGAAGCAGAAGATCCTCGATGGCTATGAGCGCGAGGCCCAGAAGGTCGAGTCGCAGTACCGGAAGGGGATCATCACCGACGACGAGCGGCGCCAGGAGCTGATCGAGATCTGGACCCGGGCCACTGACGAGGTCCGCGACGAGATGGAGGCGAGCTTCGACAAGTTCAACCCCATCTTCATGATGGCTCACTCGGGGGCCCGCGGGAACATCACCCAGATCCGCCAGATCGCAGGGATGCGAGGCCTCGTGGCCAACCCGAGGGGCGAGATCATCCCGCGCCCGATCAAGTCGAACTTCCGCGAGGGCCTGACCGTGCTCGAGTACTTCATCGCGACGCACGGAGCCCGGAAGGGGCTGGCGGATACGGCCCTGCGGACGGCCGACTCCGGATACCTGACCCGCCGGCTCGTGGACGTCGCGCAGGAGGTCATCGTCCGCGAGGACGACTGCGGGACGGACAAGGGGATGACCCTGGAGGTGACCTACGAGGATCCGGACGGAGAACGGGTGCCCTATCAGCACCTCGAGACTCGCTTGCTCGGCCGCATCCTGGCCGAGGACGTCCGGGTCAACCGCTCCAAGGTGGCCTCGGCCGGCGACGAGCTGACCGACGAGACGATCAAGGCGCTGGTCGACGCGGGCGTCTCGGAGATCTCGGCCCGCTCCGTCCTCACCTGCGACGCGGTCTACGGCGTCTGCCGCCTCTGCTACGGGCGAAGCCTGGCCACGGGCCGCCTGGTTGAGATCGGCGAGTCGGTGGGGATCATCGCCGCGCAGTCGATCGGCGAGCCGGGGACCCAGCTCACGATGCGGACCTTCCACACCGGAGGGGTGGCCGGCGAGGACATCACGCACGGCCTGCCCCGCGTCGTCGAGCTCTTCGAGGCCCGGCGCCCCAAGGGCGAGGCCCAGATCACCGAGCTCTCGGGGAAGGTCGAGATCGAGGAGGACGAGGAGAAGGGCGTCCGCAGGATCACGGTGACGTCCGACGACGGCGAGCAGGTGCAGTACGCGGTCTCACTGCGGGCGAGGCTGACCGTGACCGACGGGGACGTCGTCGAGGTCGGCCAGCGGCTCACCGAGGGGTCGGTGAACCCTCACGAGAAGCTGCGGGTCGAGGGGGTAGGCGCCGTGCAGCGCCACCTCGTGGAGGAGGTCCAGCAGGTCTATCGGAGCCAGGGCGTGACGATCCACAACAAGCACATCGAGCTGATCATCCGGCAGATGCTGCGGAAGGTACACATCCTGGAGCCGGGAGACACCGAGTTCCTCCCCGGCGAGCTCGTCGACCGCCGGCGCTTCGAGGAGAAGAACGCCGAGGTCGTGGAGGGCGGCGGCGAGCCGGCGTCGGCGCGGCCGATGCTGATGGGGATCACCAAGGCGTCGCTGGCGACCGAGTCGTGGCTCTCGGCGGCGTCGTTCCAGGAGACCACGCGGGTGCTCACGGACGCGGCGATCAGCGCCAAGTCCGACCCGCTGCTCGGCCTCAAGGAGAACGTCATCATCGGGAAGCTGATCCCCGCGGGGACCGGCATGAACCGCTACCGGAACCTCCAGGTGCGGATCAACCCCGATGCCATCCCGGAGTACTGGCTGGCCCGCCAGCAGGCGCCCGAGGAGGGTGCCGCTCAGGAGGGCGAGATGACGGAGGAGGAGGCTCGCCGTGTCCTCTTTGGGGAGGGCGACGGGCAGGGCGCGGGCAAGGAAGTCCCGTCCGAGGTGGGCGAGGAGGCCTGAACCGGATCGTGCGAGGGGCCCGGGCGCGCGCGAGAGCGCGCGCCCGGGCCCCTCGGCTTGGGTAGGCTGGTCCCGCCATGAGCGACTACGAGCCCTCCACCTACGGCGACGCCATCGCCGACGTCTACGACGAGCTCCACGAGTGGCACCTGGACACGGACGCCGCGATCGAGGCGCTGGCGCGGCTGGCGGGGGAGGGTCCGGTGCTCGAGCTGGGCGTGGGCACTGGGAGGATCGCCGTCCCCCTGGCCGAGCGGGGGATCGAGGTTCACGGGATAGACGCGTCCGAATCGATGGTCGAGGAGATGCGCCGGAAGCCCGGCGGCGACCGCGTCCGGGTAGCGATCGGGGACTTCGCCGGGGTCGAGGCGCCCGCGGACGCCTACACGATGGTGTTCGTCGTCTTCAACACGCTCTTCGCCCTCCCCTCGCAGGAGGACCAGGTCAGGTGCTTCGCGGGCGTGGCCGAGCGACTGGCCGAGGACGGGATCTTCGTGGTGGAGGCGTTCGTCCCCGACGTCTCACGATTCGATCGTGGCCAGCGCGTGGACGTCTCCAGGGTCGAGCCCGACCGCGTCGTGCTCGACGTCTCGATGCACGACCCCGTCGCCCAGCGCGTCGTGTCCCAGCATCTGCTGCTGGGCGAGGGGGTGGTTCGGCAGATCCCGGTGGAGCTCCGGTACGCGTGGCCCTCCGAGCTCGACCTCATGGCGCGGCTCGCGGGGCTGCAGATCCGCTCCCGCCACGGCGGCTGGAGGGAGGAGCCCTTCACCGCGACCGGCTCTCGGCACGTCTCGATCTACGCGAGGGCCTGAGCCAGCTCGAGCAGGGCGGCGTGGACCTCGGGGTTCCCAGCCAGGATGTCTCCGCCCAAATACCCGTCGCCGCCCGCCCAGTCCGAGACGAGCCCGCCCGCCTCCTCGATCAGCAGGGCCCCGGCCGCGACGTCCCAGGAGGACAGGCCGAGCTCGAAGAAGCCGTCGAAGGTCCCCTCCGCGACCCACGCCAGATCGAGCGAGGCCGCTCCCGGTCGCCGCAGGTCCTCGAACCGGTGCAGGGCGGGAACGAACACGCGCAGGTACTCGGGGAGGCGGTTCTTGTGGCGGAAGGGGAAGCCCGTGGCCACGATCGCCTCGCCGATCTGCCGGGACGAGACCGCCAGGGGCCGCCCGTCTCGCTCGGCTCCCCCGCCCCGGACCGCCGTCCACGTGGCGCCGAGATGGGGGGCATGCACCGCGCCCACCAACGGCCGGCCCTCCTCGATCAGGGCGACGGAGACCCCCACGACCGGGAAGCCGTGCACGAGGTTCGTCGTGCCGTCCACCGGATCCACGAGCCAGTGACGCCCCGCGGCCTCGCCCCCGTGCTCCTCTCCCCGCACCCCGATCCCCGTCCCCTCCTCGAGGCGCGTGGCGATCACCCGCTCGGCCTCGTGATCGACCTCGGTGACGTAGTCGCCCGCCCCCTTCGTCCGGGTCCCCTCGAGCGCCGCCTCCCTGACGACCCGTCCCCCTTCCAGCACCCCCCGCAGGGCCGCCTCCCGAAGCTCCTCCATGGGGTGGATTCAAGCAGGCCGGGCGGCCGGACGGAGGGGCTCGGGGCCGCGTATACTGGGACACGTCTCGAGCGGCCCTGCCGCTCGATTGACAGTCTTGAGGCACGGTTATAAGGTTGGCGATTGTGGTCCGGGCGCCGCCCGGGCCATGGTTCGTCTCGCAACCCCAGGAGAACCGAAGGGCCTTCGGCGCGACCGTGGCCCTGGGACCGGTCTGTCGGCCGGCTTCTGAGCGGCTCCTGGGTCACTTCGAGGAAGACGAGGATGGGTGAGGTATGCCGACGACCCAGCAGCTGGTTCGCCGGGGCCGGAAGGAGCCCAAGGCGAAGACCAAGAGCCCGGCGCTCAAGGGTTCCCCTCAGCGCCGAGGCGTGTGCACGCGCGTGTACACGACGACGCCGAAGAAGCCGAACTCGGCCCTTCGGAAGGTGGCGCGCGTCCGCCTCACCAGCGGCGTCGAGGTCACGGCCTACATCCCGGGCATCGGGCACAACCTCCAGGAGCATTCGATCGTCCTGGTGCGGGGCGGCCGGGTGAAGGACATCCCGGGCGTCCGCTACAAGGTGATCCGGGCGGCCCTCGACACCGCGGGCGTCTCCGACCGGAAGAAGGCGCGCTCCAAGTACGGCGCCAAGAGGGGGAGCTGAGGTGCCCAGACGAGGAGCCGCCTCGAAGCGGGCCACCGTGCCCGACCCGATCTACCAGAACCCCCTGGTGACCCAGCTCATCAACAAGGTGATGCGAGACGGGAAGAAGAGCCTCGCCGAGCGCCTGGTCTACGACGCGCTCGAGCGGATCAGCGAGCAGACCGCGAACGACCCGGTCCTCACGCTGAAGAAGGCGGTTGAGAACACCCGGCCGCTGCTGGAGGTGCGCTCCCGCCGGGTGGGCGGCGCGACCTACCAGGTGCCCGTCGAGGTGAAGCCGCAGCGGGGGACGACCCTCGCGCTCCGGTGGCTGGTGGGGTTCGCTCGCCAGCGGCGGGAACCCACGATGGCGGCGCGCCTCGTGGGCGAGATCATGGACGCCTCCCAGGGGCAGGGCTCGGCGGTGAAGCGCCGGGAGGACATCCACAAGATGGCCGACGCGAACAGGGCGTTCGCGCACTACAGGTGGTGATCGTGGAGGGCCATCCGCGAGGCCCGGGCGACCGGGCCCGAGGCGAGGGGAGGGCGTAGTGGCCGTCCCCGCGAGGAACATGGACATGGCACAGCCGGCGGAACAGGTGAAGGGGCGGCAGAAGACGGGCGGCCAGAAGGGCCTGGTCATCCGGGAATACCCCCTGTCCAGGACCCGGAACATCGGGATCATGGCGCACATCGACGCGGGTAAGACCACGACCACCGAGCGGATCCTCTACTACACGGGCCGGACCTACAAGGTCGGCGAGGTCCACGAGGGGACCGCCGTCATGGACTGGATGGTCCAGGAGCAGGAGCGGGGGATCACGATCACCTCCGCCGCCACCACCACCAAGTGGAAGGACCACTGGATCAACATCATCGATACGCCGGGCCACGTGGACTTCACC
>DASUTZ010000238.1:0-13759 GCA_036374295.1 Actinomycetota bacterium | reverse complement strand
CATCTCGGTGACCGCCGACGGCTCGTACCCCAGGACTGCCTGGAGCCGCAGCCGCTTCCCCGAGGGCGTGAGGAGGAACAGCGCGGCGGTGGACGCATGCAGCGTCGCGGCAGCGGTGTCCACGATCACGCTCAGCATCGCGTCGAGGTCGTGGGTGGACCGGAGCGTGGCCCCGAGGCGATCGAGGTTCCGGCGGAGCTCGTCGCGCGACTCCTCCAGCCGGGTCACGTAGGTCTCGAGGTTCTCGGTCATCTGGTTGAAGGCGTTGGCGAGGTTCCCGATGTCGCCGCGGTCCCCGACCGCCACGCGGGTGTGCAGGTCTCCGGCGGCGACCCGACGGGCGCCCTCGGCAAGCTCGTAGACCGGCCTCCCGATCACGCCCGCCAGCAGGTAGCCCAGCATGCTCGCGATCAGCAGCCCGAGCACGGCGACCCCCCAGACCGCGCCGTGGACGTCCGCCACCTCCTCGGGCGTCACGAGCACGACCTCGCCGCTCTGCCCACGGATCTGAGTCGCCGTGACACGACGGCCATCACCGACGGAGAGGGGGTACGGCCCCCGGGCGGGAAGGTTCCCGAGGGACGACTCCGTCGCGGCCAGCACCCGCATCCCGGAACGCAGGACCAGCTCGACGTCGGCCGGCCCTACGAGCTCTCTCAGGAACTCCGTGTCCACGAACCAGCCCCCGACGACGTCCCCCAGGTTGCCCGTCACAGAGATCGGAGCCCGGGCACGGAGCAGCCCCGGCACGCTGCGCTCCCCCACGATGTCGAAGGCCGTGGGGGGAGTAACCCCACGGGCGAACAACGGGGAGCCCACCGACGATGCGATGATGCCGCCCTGGGGGTTCGTGACGACGAGGAAGTCGAGACCCGCGGCGGAGCGCTCCACCTCGATCCGCTCCTCGAGCGCCGTGCCGCGGCCGGGGAGCAGCTCGGCCGCCACGGACGCCGCACGGCCGGTCTCCCGCTCGGCCACGGTCAGCCGCTCCTGCCAGAGGGTCGAGAGCGTGGCGGAGGCGGCCTCGAGCCGGGCGTCGGACCGACGGCGCACCTCCTGGGTGACCAGGATCTGGAGGACGAGCGTGGCCGCGACGAGGGGGACGACGACGATGCCGGCGAAGAACAGCGTGAGGCGAGCGCGCAGGGTCACGGCTGGGCCCCTCGCGCGTTGGCTTCCCGGGATGAGCGACGCGCGCGCATCGATTCTCTCCCTTTCGTTGTCGGCACCTGCTCACCCACGACTTAATCAGGAGCGACCGTGACCGACGATCCCGTCAAGGCCGCCCTCCGTGCGGAGATGCGCCGCGTGCGGGCGGCGATCCCGGAGGGCGAGCGTCGTCGGCGGGGAGAGGCGATCCGGGAGCGGGTCCTCGGCCTGCCCGAGGTCCGGCGGGCCGGGTCCGTTCTCGTCTTCGCCTCGTTCGGGTCGGAGATGCCGACCCGGGACCTCGCCTCCGATCTCCACACAGCCGGGAAGCGCCTACTCCTACCCTACCTCTCCGGGAAGGTGATGGAAGTCGCGGAGGTGGGTCCGGACGAACCGCTCGCCCCGAGCTCCTACGGCCCGGGGGAGCCCGAACGGAGGGTGCGCGCCGACCCCGAGGGGATCGACGTGGTGATCGCCCCGGGGCTCGCGTTCGACCGCAGGGGGAACCGGCTGGGCTACGGTGGCGGGGCGTACGATCGCTTCCTGGCCCGGATCCGTCCGGAGGCCCTGGTGGTGGGGGTGGCCTTCGCGGAGCAGGTCGTGGGGGAGGTCCCGGCCGGTCCCAACGACGTCCCCGTGCACCTCGTGGTGACCGACCGCGAGGTGATCGACGCTCGACGCGGGTGAGCGGCTCGCTCCGCCCCCTATAATCGCTGGGCCATGCCGACCTACGAATACGAGTGCAGGGAGTGCGGTTACCGCTTCGAGGTGAACCAGCGCATCTCGGACGATCCGCTCATCGAGTGCGAGGTCTGCGGCGGCCCCCTGCGCAAGCTCTTCCACCCGGTCGGCATCGCGTTCAAGGGCTCGGGCTTCTACGTGACCGACAACCGCGGGTCCAGGGCCAAGGCGCCCTCGAGCGACGGCAAGAAGCCTGAGAAGAAGGCCCAGAGCGCGACCTCGGAGTCGAAGGAGAAGACGGCCTGAGCACGATCGGGATCTTCGGCGGGTCCGGCTTCTACTCCCTGCTGGAGGATGCTCGCGAGGTCGAGGTGGACACGCCCTACGGGAAGCCCTCGGCGCCGTTCACGGTGGGCGAGATCGGGGGGCGCGAGGTGGCGTTCCTCCCTCGGCACGGGCGGAAGCACCAGTTCCCGCCCCACAAGGTGCCGTATCGGGCGAACCTCTGGGGGATGAAGGAGCTGGGGGTGGAGCGGGTGGTGGGGCCGTGCGCGGCGGGCTCACTCCAGGCGCACGTGAAGCCGGGCCACTTCGTGCTGTGCGACCAGCTCGTGGACAGGACGAGCGGGCGGGAGGACACCTTCTACGACGGACCCGAGACGACCCACGTCTCGTTCGCCGACCCCTACTGCCCCACGATGCGGGAGGTGGCGTTCGAGCAGGCGAGGGACCAGGGGATCGAGATCCACGACCGGGGCACGGTGGTGGTGATCCAGGGGCCCCGCTTCTCGACACGCGCGGAGTCGGCCTGGTTCCAGTCCGAGGGGTGGGAGGTCATCAACATGACCCAGTACCCCGAGGCCGCGCTGGCCCGAGAGCTGGAGCTGTGCTTCCTCAACATCTCGCTGATCACCGACTACGACGTGGGGGTGGAGGGCGAGGACGTCGAGCCCGTGACCCACGAGGCCGTGATCCAGGTGTTCGAGGAGAACATCGAGAAGCTGAAGGAGCTGCTGCACCGGATCGTTCCCGAGCTCCCCGAGATCCGCGACTGCCCCTGCGCCACCGCGCTCCAAGGCGCCAGGTTCGAGCCGTAGGCGTTCGTGTCGGTGGGGGGCGCTAGGCTCCCCGGACGTCTCCCAGCCTCCCCCTCGGAGGAGGGCTCATGCGCAGGAAGCTCCCCCGGTCGTCCGTCGCGCTCGCGCTGGCGGCGGTGGTGGTCGGGGTAGGGACCACGGTCGCGCTCAGGGGACGGCTGGCCGCCCTGGAGGCGAGGGCCGACGCGGCCGGCGACCTGCGGCCGGCGGTGGTGGCCGCTGTGGACGTGACCCGGGGAGCACGGATCGAGCCCGGACACGTGGAGACCGTGGAGATGCCCGCGGCGCTCCTCCCATCCACCGCGCTGACGTCCGAGCGTCAGGCGATCGGGGCGACGCTCGCGGGCGACGTGGCCGAGGGCGAGGTCCTGACGGAGACCCGGGTGGCCCGCGCCGGCCCGATCGCCGCGCTCGTCCCCGAAGGGTTCCGAGCGATGGGGGTGACGGTGGCGATCGCGCCCGGTTTGCTCGCCCCCGGCGACCGCGTGGACGTGCTGGCGGTGGCTCCGGGGAGGCCGTTCGCGGAGACACTGGCCTCGGGGGTGGAGGTGCTGGCGGTCCGGGAGACGTCGCCGGCCGAGGCGTCCGTGGCCACGGTCGTGCTCCTGGTCACGCCGGGGCAGGCCTCCCAGCTGGCGGCCGGCCGGGCCGGGGCCGAGCTGGCCCTGACGGTGCTGCCGGCGGGAGAGGTCACCTTGAGCGGCTAGACTCCCCGCATGCTTCGAGCCCTGATCCTGGGGGCGGTACAGGGGCTGACGGAGTTCCTCCCGATCTCGTCCTCCGGACACCTCGTGCTCGTGCCCTTCGTCCTGGGATGGGAGGGGGGAACCGGGTTCCAGCGAGGGGTATCCTTCGACGTCGCCGTTCATCTGGGGACCGCCCTGGCGGTCGTCGTCTACTTCCGGCGTGAGCTGGTGGCCATCATCTCGGGAACCGTGCGGGTGGTGGCCCGCCGCGGCCGCGGGGACGATCGGGACCAGGCGCGGCTGGCCCTCCTGCTGGCGGTGGGGTCGATCCCCGCGGCCGCGGCGGGCCTCCTCCTCGAGGGCTTCTTCGTCGAGCTGTTCGAGGAGCCGCCGATCGCGGCCCTCCTCCTCCTGGTCACGGCGGGCCTCCTGCTGGCGGGCGAGGCGATCCACGATCGGCAGGGCGAGCCCCGGAGGGGGCTGGCCGACCTGCGGATTGCGGACGCGCTCACGGTAGGCGCCTTCCAGGCGCTGGCCATCGCTCCGGGCATCAGCCGCTCGGGCGCCACGATCGTGGCGGGCCTCGGACGGCGGATGGAGCGGGACGCCGCCGCCCGATTCTCGTTCCTCCTGGCGCTGCCGGCCATCGTGGGGGCGGGCATCCTGAAGATCCCCGACTTCCCGGCGGGGACCGATCTCGGGCCGGTGATCGGCGCGATGGTCGTCTCGGCCGGGGCCGGGTTCGCCGCGATCGCCTTCCTCCTCCGGTACCTGCGGACGAGGACCCTCCGGCCCTTCGCCGCCTACTGCGTGCTGGCCTCGGCCGTCGCCCTCACGATCTGGCTCGTGCGCTGACGCTCAGGCCGGCGGCGGCGGCTCCTGGGGCCTCGTGGGTGGCGGCGCTTCCGGAGGCGGCGGCGGAGCCCCGTCCGGCGGCGGCCCGGTCGGCGGCGGCGGAGCCCCTCCCGGCGGCGCGGCGGGTGGGGGCGGAGCCGCGAACTCCGTGGGCTGCCTCGGGGCGGCCATGGCCCACCCGGCGAGCGCGGCCGCGACGATGAAGAAGGCCAGGGCCAGCCACCACCCGATCTCGAAGTTGAGATCCAGGATCGCACCCGCCTGCGGGTCGGTCCGGAGCTCGTCCTCGAACCAGCTGCTGATCTCGGTCCGGATCAGGAAGACCATCACCCCGCCTCCCACGCCGGCGATCAGACCCGACAGAGCGCCCGGCATCCCCTTGAGCACCAGCGCCAGCACGATCCCCAGGACGGCGAGGGCCAGCGCTGCGATGGCGTAGGCCTGGCCGGGCCAGGGCTCGTCCGCGGTCGTCTCCTCGGCGCCGCCCAGCTCGGCCAGCCCGCCGAACGTGTCCGAGAGCTCCGGCTCGGAGCCGAGCGCGATCTCCCACCCGGTCCCAGAGGTGACCTCGACCTCCTGACCCAGCCCTCCGGGGAACCCACCGGGGAACGGTGTGGGTCCGGTGGTGGGAAGCTCCTCCCCGATCACGTCCTCCAGTGCGCCCGGGTTGCACGACACCGAGACGAAGGGCAGGAAGAAGCAGAAGGCCGCGAGCGCAAGGCCCGCGGGCGACAAGAACCTCCTCATAGGGACACCTCCCGTCGGGTGGGTCCATTTGATGCGATGCGGGGGAGGGGGTCAAGCACGGGGCGCCTCAGGCGCCCGCCACCGTCATCTCGCCGACGAGCATCGTGGGCGTCCCGATCGCGCCTCCTCCGGGGAAGAAGCGCAGATCCGACCCGATGGCGACGAGCGCCCCCAGGACGTCCTGGAGCGTGCTGGCGATCGTCATCTCGCGGAGCGGCTCCCCGAGGGACCCCTCCTCGATACGGAGCCCCGTCGCCCCGACCGAGAACTCGCCGCTGACCGGGTTGGCGCCGGAATGGACGCCGGTGACGCTCTGGACGTACACGCCCCTGCCCGCCTGGGCCAGAACGGCCTCAGGGCCATCGTCACCCGGCTCCACAACGAGGTTCGCGGGCGAGACCCCCGGGACGCTCCGGTAGCCCGCTCGCCCCGCGTTCCCCGTGGATCTCGTGCCTCCCCGGGCCGCGGTCTGCGCGTTGTGGAGGAAGCCGCGGAGCACCCCCGCCTCGATCAGCGGCGTGCGACCCGTCGGCACGCCCTCGTCGTCGAAGGGAGTCGACCCGGGCCCGTCGGGGAGGCGGCCGTCGTCCACAAGCGTGAGGATCCCGGCCCCCACAGAATCCCCGACCTTGCCGGCGAAGAGCGACCGTCCCTTCTGCACCTCCTCGGCCGAGAGCGCGCCCGCCAGCACCCCGAGGAACGAGGAGGCCGCCCACGGGTCGAGGACGACGGGGAGCCGCTCGGTGGAGGGCTTCGTCGCGCCCAGCAAACGAGCTCCCCGCTCGGCGGCCTCGGCCGCGGCGCCTCGCCAGTCCAGCTCGTCGAGCTCCCTGGCCACGGCGAAGGAGAACCCCGACTGCGTCTCGCCGTCGCGCTCGGCCAGCGCCGAGACCATGCACCAGCAGTCGGTGCGGGTGCGCTCGGCTTGAACGCCTGCGGTGGAGGCGATCGCCACGCGCGACACGACGTCGGCGTAGATCACCTCCTCGACCTTCCGGACGTCGGGATGCGAGGAGGTCGAGGCATGATCGAGCTCGAGGGCGAGCTCCACCTTGCGCTCGGACCCCAGAGAGGCCTGTGCTTCGCGGAACAGCCCAGGGAGCGGCTCGGCGGCCTCCGCTTCGGGGAGGACGTTCGCCTCGTCGGAGGCCGCATGCCGGGCCGCCTCCCGAGCCGAGGCCACGAGGCCGGCGATCTCGTCCCGATCCGGATCGGCGGCCCACGCGTACCCGAGCCGGCCGTCCGCGATCACCCGGACGCCGATCCCCCGGGTCTCCGAGCGAGCCAGCGAGTCGACCTCGCCCCCGCGAGCCTTCACCTCGGTCCTGCGGGACTGGCCGGCGTAGGCTTCGACGGCCTCGCCGCTCTCCGCGGCTCCCACGGCGACCTCGCACAGGTCCCCGAGGTCAGCCACCGGTCCCTCCCACAGTCATCCGCGCGATCCGCAAGGTGGGGCTGCCGGTCGTCACCGGGACGCCCTGGCCGTCCTTGCCGCAGGTGCCCGGGCGGGCGTCGAAGTCGTCCGCCACGGCGTCCACCGCCCGGAGGATGGAGATGCCGTTGCCGATCAGGTTCGCGCCCCGGGCCGGGGTTGTGATCCTCCCGTCCTCGATCAGGTAGGCCTCCGATGCTCCGAAGACGAAGTCGCCCGTCGCGGGGTTGACCTGCCCGCCGCCCAGCGCCTTCACGTATAGGCCACGCGGGGTGTCGGCCACGATGTCGCCGGGGTCGTCCTTCCCGGGAAGGATCGAGGTGTTGGTCATCCGAGGGATCGGGAGATGCGCGTAGGACTGGCGGCGGGCGTTGCCCGTCGGCGCGGCGCCGTCCTTGCGAGCCCAGAAGCGGTCGTAGAGGAAGCTCTTCAGGACGCCCTCCTCGAACACCACCGTGCGCTTGGCGGGGGAACCTTCGTCGTCGAACGAGAACGAGCCCCAGGCGTGGTCGACCGTGGAGTCGTCGACGCCCGTGACGACCGTGGAGCCGAGCGTCTCGCCGAGGCGGCCCCGGTAGATCGAGGCCTCCTTTCCCACCGTGTCGGCCTCCAGCCCGTGCCCGCACGCCTCGTGGAAGAGGACGCCACCCCCGGCGGGGCCCACCACCACCGGCATCTCGCCGGCAGGTGCGGGGACGCCGTCCAGCATCGTGATCGCCTGACGGGCGGCCTTCTCCCCCGACTCCGCAGGGGGATGGGCCCGCAGGACCTCCACGCCCCCGAGGCCGGCGGGCCCCTCGAAGCCGGTCTGGAGGACGTCGGCGCGCGCCGCCACGACCTGCACGACGAGGCGGAGGCGGTGACGCTCCTCCTCTACCCAGAGGCCCTCGGAGCTCGCGATCAACAGCCGCTGCACCGAGTCGCCGTAGCCGGCGATCACCTGGCGGACCTCGGAGCCAGCCGAGCGCGCGGCGTCGTCGGCCTCCTGGAGCCAGGCCACCTTGCGCTCAGCGGGGACGCCGCCGGAGGGCTCCTGTGGCTCGTGCGTCACCGCGGGCTCCGCCCGGGTGAAGTCGAGCACCGAAGTCCGGTCCGAGCCGCGGGCCGCGGCGGCGGCGGACTCGGCCGCCTCCACGAGCGCCTCCCGGTCCAGGCGGTTGGAGTAGGCGTAGGCGGTGGTGTCCCCCGCCACCGCCCGCACGCCCGCCCCCCGGTCGTGGCCGCTCGAGAGCTCCTCGATCTTGCCGTCGTCCAGGCGCCCCGACGTGGAGCGGCGGTCCTCGGCGAAGATCTCTGCGAACGCGGCGCCGCCGGCCAGGGCGGCCCCGAGAACCTCTCGGGCCAGCGATGGGTCGAGCACGAGGCCGCATCCTAGCAGGGCCCTCGAGTGTGGCCCGGCCGGTGCCCAGGCGGTACCGTGGCGGCCATGAGCCGGGTCCCGGCCGCCCGGCGCGCGCCCACCCGCGGCTCGCGCCGCCGGCCACGCGCCGCGTGGCCGGCGGCGCTCACCTGGGCCGGAGGCGTCGCGCTCCTCCTCCTCGGCGTTTTCCTGGCCCACCCCCTCCTCGAAGGGCACCGCCTGCCGCTGGGCCCGGACGGGCCCGTCTACGTGTGGTGGTCTCGGTTCGTGGAGGTGGAGGGCCTGGAGGCGGTCCGCCGGCCCGGGGTGCCCGCCCTGATCCTGGCGCTCACCTCGCTGCTGGTCACCGACCCGCTCCGGATCGTCGCCGGGCTGGAGCCCGCCCTGGCGGCGGCGGTCGGGCTGGCGGGGGGCGCGGTCGCGGAGGCCGTCCTGGGACCGGACCGGGTCCGGTTCGGGACGACCTCCCTGCTCGTGGGGGCCTTCGCCGGCCTGCTGGCGGCCGGGTGGATGGCGAACCTGGTCCTGGCGGCGCTCTTCCTGACGGCCCTGGCGGCCTTCGCCGTCGCCGGCCGGTCCTGGCGGGGGGTCGGCTTCGGAGCGGTGGCCCTCGCGGCGGCCGGGGTCGCGCACTCGCTCTTCCTCGCCGTGGCGCTGGGGATCGTTACGGGCGCCGTGATCCTGCTCGCCCCCGACGCACTGCGCCGGATCCGAGCCGGCGTCCGGCCCCTCGACACGGCGGCGATGCGGATCAGCGTGGGCGCCGCCGCCGGGGGCGGGGGGGCGCTCCTGGCCGTGGGGCTGCTGGCCGGCGGGCCGCCGGCGCCGGGGGATACCTCGCAGGATCAGGTCTTCCGCCAGATCGGGATGGGGGGAACCCTCGGCGAGCGGTACCGAGAGCGGCTGTGGGGGGACGCCCGCCGGATGGCGATCCCCGCTGCCGCGGCGATCCTGGGCGCGGCCGGGACGGGCCTGCTCGACGGCGTGGACCGCGAGCATCGCCGCTACGCGATCTCGGTGGCGGCCTCGTGGGTGGCGGTCACCGTCGTCGGCGCGGCGGTCCTCTGGGCCACCGGCGTGGGGCCTCCGGGCCGGCTCCTGACCTTCGCCTACGTCCTGCCCCTGGCGGCGGCCGCGGCGGCCGCGAGCGCGATGCGGCGCGGCGGCTGGATCCGGATCGCCGCCGCCGCGGCCGCCGCCATCGTAGCCGCCTCGTCGCTCTGGGGCTGGTACCGGCAGACCCCCTTCATGAGCGAGGAGGAGCTTCGGAGCGTCGGGTCGGTCGAACCCGTCCTCGACGAGCTGCCCGAGGACACCCCCATCCTCGTGGCGGTGGACACCGAAGAGTTCGCCGCTGCCTTCCACGTCGCTCGCTTCGGCAACGTGATCCGGGCCGCCCTGCCGCCCGAGCGGATCGCCGAGACGAGCCTCGTCGTGGGCGACGCCGAGGACGTCCTGGCCGGCCGGCCCGGCACCCGGAGCGAGGACCCCGAGTACGTGGGCATCGCGGAGGCCTACCTGGAGCGGGCCCGACCGGTGCTCGACGAGGCCGCGATCATCGTCCTAGAGCCGTTCCATCCGGGGTTCGCGGACGCCCGCCGGCTCGGCGAACCCCTCTCCCCCCATGCCGTCCTCCTCCGCGCCCCCGAGGGGTTCACCGCGCCGGCCGCCGACCGCTCCGGGTCCGACCCCGGGATCTCCCCCTGGGCGTGGGTGGGCCTCTCGCTGCTCGCCGCGCTCGGCCTCGCTCTCCTCGGCCTGGGGTGGTCAGCCTGGGGGCTCCATGGCGCCGGGCCCCTGGCCGTCCTGGGGGCCGCCCCGGCGGCGGGCCTGGGCGTGCTGATCCTGGGCGGCCTGGCCGCCGACCGGCTCACGCTCCCCGCGGGAAGCGGCGGCGCCGCCCTCGCCGGAACGCTCGCCCTCGTCGGCTACTTCCTCGCGGCCCGACACCGCCCGGTCGAGGATCCGGAGCATCCGCGAGCGTAGGAGCGGCCGCTCGGTCAGCAGCGGGTCGGACGCCCCCTCCGCCGGCCCCATCCGGAGGCGGGCCCGGAGCTCCAGAAGCAGCCGGACCAGGACCGCGAGCACGATCGGCGTGGCCACCCAGTGGAGCCAGATCACCATCACCTCCCACACGCGAGGTGACCTCGTGGGCTCGCTCATTAGCTCGGTGATCACGAGCGCCACGGAGATGAAGATCGCCCCGTTCCGCGCCGGCTTCGGCAGCATCCACGCCAGCGGGACCATCCACGCGGCGTACCAGGGGAGCAGGATCGGGGCCATCATCAGGCCGAACAACGTGGCCCATCCCATCGCTGCGACGATCAGCTCGGGTCGGATCCTGTCGGGGCGTCGAGCCACGTGCCTCCCGATCGAGGCCAGGACGAGCGCCAAGACCACGGGGAAGATCATGCGGATGAGCGCCGAGGTGAGATCCCCCGCGGTCTCCCCGGCCACGGCGTTCACCCCCGCCCGGAGGGTGACCACGAGGAACCGGGACGGGGCCAGCCAGCCCTGCCTCGTGGCGAGCTCGAGCTGGCCCATCCAGGGGTCCTCCAGCGAGAAGAACCGGATCACGAACGGGAGGCCCACCACGAGGCCCACCGCCGCGTGCGCCGCCAGCGACCGCAGCCGACGCCCCTTGGGCTGGGCGGCAACCGAGCCCACGACGAGCATCGCCAGCGGGATCACCGCCGTCGCCTTCACCAGGCACCCGAGGACGAGGACCCCCGTGGCCAGCACATCTCGACGGGACAGCAGGAGGAGCGCGGCGAGGGCCACGGCCAGGCCCACGAGCGCGTCGTTGTGCCCCCCGGCGACGTTGTGGAAGATCAGCACGGGGTTCCATCCGATCAGGAGGCCGGCGAAGGCGGCCCGCTCGGGCCGGACCCGCCGAGCGGCGGCCACGACGGCCAGCATCGTCCCCACGCCCGCCACCGCCGCGACGAGCTTGAACGCGTCCACCGTCGCCGGGACGCTCGAGGCAACGCCCGTCACCCAGCCGGCGAGAGCGCTGAACGCGGGTCCGTACACGGAGGGGGAGTCGATCCAGAAGTGCGACACGTACAGGTAGAAGGGGTCCTGCAGGAACTGCCCGGGCGTGAACAGGTAGGGGTTCACGCCGTACCGCGAAACCATCCGGCCGTAGTACGCGTAGCTGTAGACATCGCGGGACAGGAACAGCGGCAGCACGAACGCCAGGACGTGGAGCGCCACCCCCACCCAGATCACCCTCGACACGGAGAGGTCTCCCCTCCATGCGGCCCGGGCCGCGTACACGAAGGCGATCGCCGAGGCCACGAGCAGGGCCGCCCCGACGACGGCCGCGACGTCCCGGTCCAGCGCGTCGAGCCCGAGGAGGTGGGAGAGCTCCCGGAGGGGCAGCGGAGATCGGTCGCCCGGGTGGAGGAACGGCGTGAACGGAGAGTTCGGCCGGGAGGCCAGGATGGCCACCGCGCCGAAGGACGCGAGGATCGCGGTCGTGGCGAGGCGAGCGCGGCTCCTGGTGCCCATGGGATGGGCCGAGGGTAGCAGGGGACGCCGAGGCGGGGCGGTCCGCCGACCGGTCCGGCTCCCGTCAGGGCGACCGCGGTGGGACGATCCGGCGACATCAAGTTTCCCCGCCGCCCCCGCCGATACAAGGTGCGGGGACCGCGTCGGGAGAGCAAGGGGGCATGGCGTGACCACATCGGTGGACGAAGGGACGGATCCGATCGACTCGCTGTATTCGGCGCGCCTCGTGGCGCGCCGCCGGCTGCTCAGTCGGCTGGTGAAGGCCCGCGACCTCGAGCGCCAGCGGATCGCCTCCGAGATCCACGACGAGCCCCTCCAGGTGCTCTCCACGATCTCGACGCGACTCCAGGGGCTGCGCCAAGCGCAGGAGGATCCCGCCCTCCGCTCCGAGATCGGAGGGATCCAGGAGACGCTCACCGCCGCGATCGAGCATCTGCGCGGCCTCACGTTCGAGCTGGCCAGGGGGCCGCGGGAGGAGTTCGGGCTCCTCGCCGAGCTCCGGGCCATGCTGGAGCGGGCGGCCGAGGACGGGGACCTCGAGGCCCGGCTCAGCGAACGGGTGATCGAGGAGCCGCCCTTCGAGACGGCCTCCGCCGCGTACCGGATCCTCCAGGAGGCGCTGGCGAACATCCAGAAGCACGCCCGGGCCACCCGGGTGGACGTCGCGGTAGAGTCCGACGATGGCCTCTTCCTCCGGATCGAGGACGACGGGGTCGGCTTCGAGCCCGAGGGCGTCGTCCCGTCGCCCAGCCACATGGGGATCGCCATGATGCGCCAGCGGGCGATGGCCGCGGGGGGGTGGCTCCGGGTGGACAGCGAGGCCGGGAAGGGGACGGCGATCGAGCTCCACCTGCCCGGCCGGGTGCCGGCCGAGCCGGTCACGATCGGGTAGCCCTCCGGGGAACCGGCCGGCGACCTGCTATCCTGGTCCGCGAGGGCGACAGGGCGTCGCCCGTGAGGGTTCACTTCCCGTTCCTCCTTCGAGTCGCGGCAAGGCGAAGCCTCGAACACGCGGCTCATCCGCGAGGAGGAACAGAATGTCCGATTTCCGCACGCTGGGCGCTTCCACGCCCGTGATCCGGGCCCTCGAGGCCCACGGGATCCGAGCGCCCTTCCCCATCCAGACCCTGGTTCTGCCCGATGCCATGGCCGGGCACGACGTCCTGGCCAAGTCCCGCACGGGGTCAGGCAAGACCCTCGCCTTCGCCATCCCCATCGTCGAGACCACCGATCCGAAGGACCCCCGGCCCACGGCGCTGGTTCTCGTGCCGACCCGCGAGCTCGCCTCGCAGGTCCGAGAGGACTTCGAGCCCATCGCCAAGGCCCGCGGCCTGCGGGTCGCCGTGGCCTACGGGGGCGTGGGCATCCGCGAGCAGGCGAACCGGGCCGCCAAGGCCCACATCCTGGTCGCCACCCCGGGCCGGCTCGAGGACCTCGCTCAGCGCAAGCTCGTGAAGCTGGACGGGATCCGCGTCCTCGTGCTGGACGAGGCCGACCGCATGCTCGACATGGGCTTCCAGCCGCAGGTCGACCGCATCGTGCGCCGGGTCCCCAAGGATCGCCAGACGATGTTCTTCTCGGCCACCCTCGACGGCCACGTCGGGTTCCTGGCGTCGCGCTACACGACCGACGCGGTCCGCCACGAGATCGAGACCCTGATCGAGACGGTCGACGAGGCCAGCCACCGCTTCCTGCCCGTTCCGGGCGGCGACAAGCTGCCCGTGCTCGTGGACCTCCTCAAGGAGGAGCGCGGGCTCGCGCTGATCTTCGTCCGGACCAAGCGGGGGGCCGACCGCCTCGTGACCCGGCTGAAGAGCAAGGGCGTCCGGGCCGAGGCGATGCACGGCGACATGCGCCAGCAGCTTCGCGAGCGGACGCTGGCGAAGTTCGAGGCGGGATCGATCGACGCGCTCGTGGCCACCGACGTGGCGGCTCGGGGCCTCGATCTCGACGACATCACTCACGTCATCAACTACGACCCGCCCGAGGACGGGAAGGGCTACGTCCACCGGGTGGGCCGCACCGCCCGCGCCGGCCGCGCGGGCACCGGCGTGACGCTGGTGACGCCGGACAAGCAGGGAGACGTCGGCCGCATCGCGCGCCACCTCAAGCTCGGGGACGAGTTCGAGGTGGAGGGGATGAAGGTCCCCGCGCCCAGGGCGGTCTTCACCTCGAGCCGTCGAGGGCGCGGACGGGGACGGGTGCGGCCCCGACGGCGGTAACGAACCGGACGTTCCCC
>DASUTZ010000237.1:0-2451 GCA_036374295.1 Actinomycetota bacterium | reverse complement strand
GCGCGACCGTACGTCGTGGTGCGCTGGGCGGGCACCCGGCCGATGGCCCGGATCGCCTGCTCGAGCTCCTCGGGCTCCTTGCGGATCCCCCACTCCGCGCCGGCCATCCGCGAGATCGTCTCCTCCATCAGAGTTCCGCCGAGGTCGTTGGCCCCGCCCCGCAGCATCAGCTGCGACGCCTCCAGGCCAAGCTTCACCCACGAGACCTGGACGTTGGGGATGCGCCCGTGCAGCAGGATCCGGGCGATGGCGTGCATCCGGCGGTTCTCCTCGTGGGTGGGACCGGGGCGGGCCTTCCCGGCCAGGTAGATCGGCGAGTTCTGGTGGACGAACGGCAGCGGGACGAACTCGGTGAAGCCCCCGGTGTCGTCCTGGATGCTCCCCAGGCGGCGCAGGTGCGCAACCCAGTGCGGCGGGGCGTCCACGTGCCCGTACATGATCGTGGAGCTGGAGGGCAGGCCGACCTCGTGCGCGGTCCGGACGATCTCCTCCCAGGCATCGGCCGGCAGCTTTCCCTTCGTCAGCAGCCACCGCACGTCGTCGTCGAGGATCTCGGCGGCGGTGCCGGGGATCGACCCCAGGCCACGCCTCAGACACTCCTCGAGGAACTCCCCGAACGAGATCCCCAGGCGCGTGGCCCCGTTCAGGACCTCCATCGGGCTGAAGGCGTGGACGTGGATCTCGGGCACGCGGGCCTTCACCGCGTCCAGCAGGTCGAAGTAGAAGGTCCCGGGCAGGTCGGGGTGGAGCCCGCCCTGCATGCAGACCTCGGTGGCCCCGGCTGCGGCGGCCTCCTCGGCCCGATCGGCCACCTCGCGAAGGGTGAGCGTGTAGGACTCGGGATCGATCTCGCGCTGGGCGAAGGCGCAGAAGCGGCACCCCGTGTAGCAGACGTTGGTGAAGTTGATGTTGCGGTTGACCACGTAGGTGACCTCCTCGCCCACGGTCTCGTGGCGCAGGTCGTCGGCCACGGAGGTCAGGGCGTCGAGCGCCGCGCCCTCGGCCCGGAACAGCGCCAGGGCCTCGCCGTCGGTGACGGGGAGACCGCCCGAGGCCTTGGCCAGCGCGGCCCGGATCTCGGCGTCGAGTCGCTCGGGCGCCATGCGCTCCTGGGCCCACCGGCGGGTGACATCGAGCTGCTCGAAGTCGCCGTAGACCTCGAGGGCGTCCTCCCGGAGGCCGGCCCCCGCCGCCTTGGCGAACGCGAGGTCGATCTGGCGCGGCTTCCACTGCACGTCGGGGTCCTGCCACGGGATGGGCTCGGGGCGCCGCCCGCTCGGGTAGCCGTCGGGCCCGGCCAGGGCCTGGAGGGGGGCCCGCATCTTCCCGCTGATCCAGGGGTCGGGCTTGAGCACGTAGCGCGGGTAGACGGGCAGGCGCGGGCGGAGAACAAAGCCTCGGGCCTCGGTCGCGGCCCGGAGGCGCTCCAGCTTGGGCCAGGGCTTCTCGGGGTTGACGTGGTCGGGGGTGACCGGGGAGACCCCGCCCCAGTCGTTCAGCCCGGCGTCGAGGAGCCGGGGGAACCCTTCGTCGGAGAGGTTGGGCGGGGCCTGGACGCTCACGCGGGGGCCGAGCACCACCCGGGCGGTCGCGATCGCGGCCAGCAGCTCGTCCCGGTCCGGCTCGGGGTGGTCCCGCATCCGCGTGCGGGGCTTGGCCCGGAAGTTCTGGACGATGACCTCCTGGACGTGGCGGTACCGGCGCTCGGCCTCGCGGATCGCAAGCAGCGTCTCGGCCCGCTCTCGGAGAGTCTCCCCGATCCCGATCAGCATCCCCGTGGTGAAGGGGATCGAGAGCCGGCCCGCCTCCTCGATCATGCGCAGGCGAACGGCGGGAACCTTGTCGGGGGACCCGTGGTGGGCCATCCCCTTCTCCAGGAGGCGGCCCGTGGCCTGCTCCAGCATCAGCCCCATCGAGGCCGAGACGTGCTTGAGGCGGGCCATCTCCTCCCAGGACATGATCCCGGGGTTGAGGTGCGGAAGCAGGCCGGTCTCCTCGATCACGCGGATCGCCACCTCCCGGACGTAGTCGAGGGTGCCGGCGTGGCCTCGCTCCTCGAGCCAGGCCCGGGCCTCGGGGTAGCGGTCCTCGGGGCGGTCCCCGAGCGTGAACAGCGCCTCGGTGCAGCCCGCCAGGCGCCCCGCCTCCGCGATCTCGACGGCCTGCTCGGGCGTCAGGTACGGGGCATCGATCCGCGCCGGGGGTTTGGCGAACGTGCAGTAGTGACAGTGGTCACGGCACAGCATCGTGAGCGGGATGAAGACCTTCGGGGAGTAGGTGATCGTGCGGCCCCAGCCGAGCTCGCGGAGCCGGGAGGCGACGGCCAGCAGCCGGTCGAGGTCCTCCCCCCGGGCCGCGAGCAGCGCGGCCACGTCTCCGGGCGACAGGGACTTGCCCGACTCGGCGCGGGCCAGGGCCCGCCGAACCTCCGCGGGGGTGGGAGCCATGGCC
>DASUTZ010000236.1:0-5834 GCA_036374295.1 Actinomycetota bacterium | reverse complement strand
CCTCCGCTCGCGGAGGACCGCGGCCGCCCCCGAGCTGGCCGAGCGGCTCCGGGCCGAGCTCGAGGAGTTGGGGATGTCGGGGGCCCGGGTCGAGGTGGACCTCCGCTCGCAGGAGCCCGGCCCCGACGGGACGGAGGCCGTCGAGCTGCTGTTCGCCGGGGGCCCCGGGCAGACCCCTCAGCCCTTGCGCAAGGTGGCCTCGGGAGGCGAGCTCTCCCGGACGATGCTTGCGTGCCGAACGATCCTCGCCGACCTCGACGAGGTCCCCACCCTGGTCTTCGACGAGGTCGACGCGGGGATCGGCGGCCGGGCGGGAGTGGCCGTGGGGCGACGACTGGCCAGGCTGGCCGGGTCTCGCCAGGTCCTCGTCGTCACCCACCTGCCGCAGATCGCGTGCTTCGCCGATCGCCACTTCCACGTCTCGAAGCACGACGGGAGGACGTCGGTCCGCGCTCTGGAGGGGGAGGAGCGGGTGGCCGAGCTGTCGAGAATGCTCTCGGGGATGCCGACCGAGGAGGCGGCCACGCACGCCGAGCAGCTCCTGGCCGAGGCGGCCAAGGAGAAGCGGCGGTGAGGGCCCGCTGGGTCGCCGTCGCGGCCCTGCTCGCCCTCGGTGTGTGGATCCCGGCTCTCGTCGGGGTGGCGGGCGGCGCGCGATCCACCCCGCCCCGCCGGGTGACGGAGCCGTCGGTCGAGGACGGATCCGCGCCGCCCGCCACCCCCGTGTTCGCCGAGGCCCTGGGGATCCGGCTCCACCTGCCGGCCTCGTCGCCTCGGCTCGTGGCCTTCCACGAAGCTTCGATGGAGGGCGCGCTCCCGATGCTTCCGCACGGACGGTGCCGCCCCTGTCGCCATCCACGCTTCCGGCCCGGGCCCGCGGCCGACCTGCGATACGCGGTGATGGACCCCAGGGGGAGGGGGACGCCGCCGACGTCGGCGGTGGACGTCGTCGTGGGCGGCGAGTCCCGGGTCCTCTCCCCCGTGAGCGGCCGCGTGGTCGAGGTCCGTCGGTACCGCCTCTACGGGCGTCACCCCGACGTCCGGGTGGCGATCGCCCCCGACGGCGCGCCGGGGATCGAGGTCGTCCTGTTGCACCTCCGCAGCGGTAGGCTTGCACCGGGGGATCGCGTCGTGGCGGGCGTCACGCCGCTGGGGCGGGCCAGGTCGCTCCCGTTCCGCTCCCAGGTCGATCGGTACGCTGCGGGCCGGCGCCCGCACGTGCACGTGGAGGTGGTGGATGCTCGGGCTCGGGACCAGGCGCAGGGCCGGCGCGGCCCGGGTGGATAGGCGCACGAAGCGCCTCCTCACCCGGGTGCAGCGCGGGGAGATCGCCGTGATCGACCACGAGGACCTCGACCGCGTCGCCGCGGAGGGCCTGGTGGCCAGGGAGGTCGCCGCCGTGGTGAACGCCAGCCCGTCGATCACCGGCCGCTACCCGAACCTGGGGCCGCTCCTCCTGGTCGAGGCCGGCATCCCCCTCGTGGACGGGGTGGGTCCGCTCCTCATGGAGAAGCTCCGCGAGGGGATGCAGGTGCGGGTGGAGGACGACCGCGTCTACGCCGACGACGCCCTGGTGGGGGTGGGCGTCCGCCAGACCCCGGAGACCGTTCGCCGGGCGATGGAGGAGGCGCGGGAGGGCCTCTCCGAGCAACTCCAGGCCTTCGCCCGGAACACGCTGGATTACATGCAGCGGGAGCGCGACCTCCTCTTCGGAGGGGAGGGGATGCCCGGCCTCGACGAGGACCTGGCGGAGCGGCACGTGCTCGTGGTCGTGCGGGGCTCGAACTACCGGGAGGACCTGGCAGCGCTCCGTTCCTACATCCGCGAGGTGAAGCCCGTCCTGATGGGGGTGGACGGTGGCGCCGACGCCCTGCTCGAGGCCGGCTACCGCCCCGACATCGTGATCGGGGACATGGACAGCGTCTCCGAGGAGGCGCTCCGGTCGGGCGCCCAGATCGTCCTGCACGCCTATCCCGACGGCGCCGCCCCCGGCCGGGCCCGCCTCGAAGCGCTCGGCCTTCCGTTCTCGGTGCTGCGATCCTCGGGGATGAGCGAGGACGTGGCCTACCTCCTGGCCCACGAGAAGGGGGCGGAGCTCATCGTCTCGGTGGGGAGCCACGGGAACCTCCGGGAGTTCCTGGACAAGGGGCGGAAGGGCATGTCGAGCACGTTCCTGGTGCGGCTCCGCGTGGGGGAGATCCTCGTGGACGCCAAGGGGGTCTCCCGGATGTACCGGAGCCGCATCCGGGGACGGGACGTCGCCATGCTCGTGGGAGCCGCGCTGTTCTCGATGGTCGCCGTGGTGGCCGTGTCCCAGCCCCTGCGTCTCTTCTTCAAGCAGCTGTGGGAGCTGATCCGGCAGGCGCTCTTCTCGATCGGCTTCTGATCGGGGCTACGATAGGCGGCGCATGATCCGGGCCGGGCGCCGATGATCTCGTTCCGCTTCCACCTCGTGTCGCTGGTGGCGGTGTTCCTCGCCCTGGGGCTCGGCGTGCTGACGGGCACCACCGTCCTCAACCGGGGCATCGTGGCGCAGCTCGAGCGGACCACGGATCGACTCTCCGAGCAGTCGGGCCAGCTTCGCGAGGAGGTCGCCCAGCTCGAGGCGAGGCTGGGCGAGTGGGGCGACTTCGGCGCGGAGATCCAGGCGTACGTGGTGCCGGGCAGGCTGGCGGAGGAAGAGGTCGTGCTGGTGACCCAGGAGGGCACCGACCCCGCGGCGGTGGACGCCGCCCGGCAGGCCCTCGAGCTCGCCGGCGCCCGCGTCCGCCTCGACCTCACGGTCCGCCTGCGGATGGCCCTCACGGACACCGGTGACCGGGAGACCATCGCTCGGGTTCTCGAGGCCGACACGGAGGACGACCCGGGCGCGCTCCGGGACCGCGCGGCCGAGATGATCGCCGATCAGGTGGCTTTCGGATCCACCAGCGGGAACGTGATCGACCGCCTGGCCGACGAGGGGTTCGTGACGGTGGAGCGCACGGCGGACGATGAGCCCGGCCCCAGGGAGCCGGAGCCGATGATCGTGGTCGTGGGCGGAGGCACGGACGAGACCCCGCTTCCTCCGGAGGCGTTCCTCGTGCCGCTGGTCGAGCGACTCGTCCTCGACGGCCAGAGCGTGGCGGCCGCCGAGAGCGCGACGGTGCTGGTGCCGTTCGTTCCCCTGCTCCGCGAGGGTCCCGTGTCGGATCGGCTCGTCACGCAGGACAACGTGGATCAGGTCCCGGGCGAGGTCTCGCTCGTGCTGGCCCTCGAGGACCTGGTCGAGCTGGGGGAGGCCGGCCACTACGGGGTGAAGGCGGGCGCGAACGGCCTGGTGCCCTCGCTCGGCTGATGCTCGCGCTGGCGGTCGTGGCGGCCCGCGACGAGGAGGGCCGGGTGGGCGAGACCGTCCGGGCGATCCGCGAGCTCCCCGTGGACGAGATCGTGGTGGTGGACGACGGGTCCCGGGACGGGACGGCGGCCGAGGCCGTCGCCGCGGGCGCCCGGGTGCTGGTCGCCCCGCGCCCCATGGGGAAGGGGGAGGCGCTGGAGGCCGCGCTCGACCGGGCGCCCGCAGCCGACGCCTACCTTCTGCTCGACGCCGACCTGGGGGCGACGGCCTCGGCCGCCGTCCCGCTTCTGAACCTCGTTCGGGATGGGAAGGCCGACCTGGCGATCGCCGTGCTCCCTCGTCAGCCGGGCCACGGAGGCTTCCGGATCGTGAAGCGGATCTCGGGCCGGCTGATCCGGAGTCTGTCCGGGTTCCGGGCCCGCGAGCCGATGTCCGGCCAGCGGGCCATGACCCGGGAGGTGCTGGAGGCGGTGCGCCCGCTGGCGCCGGGCTTCGGCGTGGAGACCGCCATGACGATCGACGCGGCGCGGGCGGGATTCCGGGTGGTGGAGGTCGAGGTCCCGATGGCCCATCGAGTCACCCGGCGCGACCTCGCCGGGTTCGCGCACCGAGCCCGGCAGGGGAGGGACGTCCTGGCGGCGGCCTGGCCTCGCGCGATCGGGCGGCGATGACCTGGCTCTCGCTGACGGCGGGAGCCCTGGTGGGGGCGGCGCTGGCCTGGTTCTCGCAGCTCAGGCCCCCGCGGGGGCTCGTCCGGGAGAACCACGCGGGGCTGCCGGTGCCCGCGGTGCTGGGCCTCGCCCTCGTGGGTGGCGCGGTCGTGGGACATGCCCTGGGTCGGCCGGAGGCCGAGGCCGGCGCCTTGGAGGTGGCCGCGGTCCTCGCGCTGCTGGTCGTCTTCGTGGTCGGGGTGCTGGACGACCTGGCCGGCGGGGGGCCTCGGGGCCTGGGGGGCCACCTGCGGAGCCTGGCCAGCGGCCGGCCCACGACGGGGATCCTGAAGCTCGTGGCCGGGATCGCGGCGGGGGTGGCCGCGGCGGTCGCCGCCGGCGGGGGGCCGCTCCGGGTCGTGGCCGGGGCCCTGGTGGTGGCGACCGCCGTCAACGTCTTCAACGCCCTGGACGTCGTCCCGGGCCGGTCGCTGAAGTGGGGGGTGATCGCGCTGGCTGTGTGCGTGCCCTGGGCCTGGGGGACGAGGGTCGGCTCGCTCGTGGCGGCCGCCTTGGGAGCCGCCGTCGCCTCGCTCCCGTTCGACCTCGGGGAGCGGGCGATGCTCGGCGACGGCGGCTCCAACCCCCTCGGCTTCCTCGTGGGGGTGGCCCTGCTCGTGCTGCTGCCGACCTCGGGGCTGCTCGTCGCCGCGGCCGCGCTGCTGGCGCTCCAGGTCGCCGCCGAGACCGTCACGATCAGCCGCCTGATCGAGGCCACGCCGCCCCTGCGGTGGCTCGACGGGCTGGGGCGGTGGCGCCGCTCCTAGACCTGGGCCAGATCCGTCGAGAAGGCCACCGAAGAGCCACACCCTTCCTGGACCGTCTGATAGCATGGCCTCCCGAGGTGGCTGAGCACACGAAGTACATCTTCGTTACCGGCGGGGTGTCGTCGAGCCTCGGGAAGGGCATCACCGCCGCGTCCCTGGGCCGTCTCTTCCGCTCCCGCGGGCTCCGTGTCGCGCTCCAGAAGCTCGATCCCTACGTCAATGTCGACCCCGGGACGATGAACCCCTTCGAGCACGGGGAGGTCTTCGTCCTCGAGGACGGCGCGGAGACCGACCTCGATCTTGGCCACTACGAGCGCTTCGTGGACGAGAACCTCTACCGCGGCTCCAACGTCACCACCGGGGCCATCTACTCCTCGGTGATCGCCAAGGAGCGGCGCGGCGAGTTCCTGGGCAAGACCGTCCAGGTCATCCCGCACGTCACCGACGAGATCAAGGCCCGGATCCGTGGGCTGGCCCGATCCACCGACGCCGACGTGATCATCGTCGAGGTCGGGGGGACGGTGGGCGACATCGAGTCCCTCCCGTTCCTGGAGGCGATCCGCCAGCTCCGCAACGAGGTGGGCCGGGACAACTGCGCGTTCGTGCACGTCTCCCTGCTGCCCCACATCGGTCCCACGGGGGAGCTGAAGACGAAGCCCACGCAGCACTCCGTGCGCGAGCTGCGGTCGATCGGTATCCAGCCCGATGCGATCGTCTGCCGCTCGGACCGTCCGATCGGCCACGGCCTCAAGGAGAAGATCTCGCTCCTCTGCGACGTCGAGATCGCGGGGGTCGTCTCGGCGGTGGACGCAGACTCCCTGTACGAGGTCCCGCTGACGCTGCACGAGGAGGGGCTCGACACGTTCCTCGCCCGCCACTTGCGCATCGACGCCGAGCCCGACCTCACCGAGTGGCGGGCGCTCGTGGACCGGATCCGCTCGGCGGAGGGCGAGGTGACGATCGCCGTCGTCGGGAAGTACGTGAACCTGCCCGACGCCTACCTCTCGGTGATCGAGGCCCTGA
>DASUTZ010000235.1:0-6770 GCA_036374295.1 Actinomycetota bacterium | reverse complement strand
ATGTCGCTCTCGCGCACGCCCGGCCTCAGCGCCTCGAAGATGTCCTGGTAGACGCCGTCCACCATGGCGCAGGCCTGGGTGAGGAGGGTCAGCTCGTCCTCGCTCTTGATCTCCCTGGCGTCGGCCATCACCTGCTGGCCGTCCCGAACCTCGATGCCAGCGCCCTGGAGCTCGAGGAAGACCGACGTCTCCGCCAGATCCACGCCCAGCGGCATGTCGCCGACCCCGTCCTCCTTCATGATCGACTTGATCTCCTCCGCCGCCCTGGCCTGGAGCCCGACGCGAGGGTGGATCGCGCCCTGCAGGCCGGTGTTCCCACCGACCGAGTTCGTCTCGTCGTACATGTGCGGGAGCTGGAGGCGGTGCGCCTTCGCCGCCGACCCGAAGTCGAAGATGCGGGGCCTGCCGCCGCGCGTGATGAGCGCGTAACGCTCGCCCTTGTTGAACGCCCAGTACCCGATCTGGGTCGAGGTGACGTAACGGATGTTGCTCGTCTCGAAGAGGAGCAGCGCCCCGAGCTCGGAGCGGTCGAGGGCCTGGCGGGTTCGCTCCAGCCGGTACTGCCGGAGGCGCTCGAAGTCGACCCGCACCTCCCAGTCGACCCCCATGACGCCCGGCGAGGACGTCGTCGCCACCGGGAACTCGGTCGTCGCCATGCTCCTCCCCCTCCTCGGCCCTCCAGCGTCGCTGAACGCCCCGTGCAGTGTGACTACCCGAACATAGTGCGTCGCCGCAGGCCGCGCAAGGGGATGTCGGCTCACGGTACACTGACCCGGACATGGAGATCCCCTCGGCCACGATGGCCGACATCGGCGATCGATTGAAGGTGGAGCGGGTTCGCCAGGGGATCAGCCAGCGGGCGCTGGCCGATCGGCTGGGGCTCTCCGCCAGTTTGATCTCCCAGATCGAGACCGGCCGATCGAAGCCCTCGGTCAGCACGCTCTACTCCATGGTCACCGAGCTGGGCATCTCGCTCGACAGCCTCTTCGGCGACGACGAGGCGGCGCCGGCCGCAGACCAGGCCGCGGGCCCGGGTGTCGAGCGCGGCCAGGAGGTGGTCAGGCCCCATGAGCGACACGTCATCGAGCTGGAGTCGGGGGTGCGGTGGGAGCGGCTGACCAGCGATCACGAGGACGAGGTCGACTTCCTGTACGTGACCTACGACGTCGGGGGGGCATCCTCGGCAGACGGGACCCTGATGCGGCACTCGGGCCGCGAGTACGGCCACCTCATCTCCGGCCAGCTCGGGGTGCAGATCCGCTTCAAGAAGTACCTGCTGGAGCCGGGCGACTCGATCGCCTTCGACTCCACGCAGCCCCACCGCCTGTGGAACCCGGGGGCCGTCCCTGCGCGGGCGCTCTGGTACGTGGTGGGCCGGGACGGCTGACCCGCCTCAGATGCCGGGGACCTTGAAGCCCGACTTCGCCACGACGTAGTCCCTGGCCTCGGCGGCCATCCGCCGCACGGCCGGCCAGTCGACGTGCAGGAGCTCGCCCCCGCGTTTCATCACCCGGCCGGCGATGAGGACGGTGTCCACGTTGCCCGTGTCCATGCCCGCCACGACGGCCGTGGCCGGGTCGTTCAGCGGCGTCACGTTGATCCGGTCGGTTCGGAGCAGGACCACATCGGCCTGCTTCCCCGGCGTGAGCGTCCCCACCTTCGCCTCGAGCCCGTTCGCCCTGGCTCCCTCGATCGTGGCGCACGCCAGGACCTCCATCGGGGTGAGCGGGGTCTTCCCCTCGGCGATCGCCATCGCGCGCTGGAGCCCGAGCACCGACCGCATCTGATTGAACATGTCGCTCGGGACGTTCGTCTCGACGTCGACGCTGAGGCTGGGGGGAAGCCCTCGATCGAGGAACTTCTGGATGGGCGGCATGCCGTGACCCATCATCATCTCCACCGGGGAGGCCAGCGAGACCGTGCCTCCCGAGTCCACGATCATCTGGATCTCGGTGTCGTTCAGGGTGGTGCAGTGGATGTAGGTGGTGTCCGGCCCGAGCAGCCCCGCCTCGCCCATCTCCTGGACCTTGCCGTCCTGGCCGTAGCTCCCCACCCCGACGTGGGTCGTGATGCGGGCGTCGGCCTCGCGGGCCAGCTTCCAGTGGTCGCGGGAGACCTCGAAGTCGGTGAACTCGGGGCCCGGCGCGGCGAGGGCCAGCGTGAGCAGCTGGTCCTTCGTGGTGAAGTGCTCCTTCGCCGCCCGGACGAACCAGCTCGGCTGCCGCTCCTCCCACTTCCCCCACCACGGGAACCCGTAGGCGAAGACGGCCCGCAGCCCCGAGTCCCGCAGCGCCTGGATCACCGCGTCCGTGTGGGCGGGCGAGCCCTGGATGTGGGACCAGTCGAGGAGCGTCGTGATGCCGGCGTCGATCGCCCCCAGGGCGGAGACGAGGTTGCCGACGTAGGCATCCTCGGGGCGGAAGGCAGGGGCCAGCTTGTGCAGCACGAACGTGATGTAGCTGGACCGGCCCTCCAGCGGGACGTCGGTGCCGATGTTCCGGAGGAGCCCCTCCCAGATGTGCCGGTGCGAGTCGACGAAGCCGGGCATCACGATCATGCTCGAGGCGTCGATCACCTCCGCGCCGTCGGCCTCCAGGCCGGGGCGGACCTCCACGATCCGCTCGCCCTCGATGAGGACGTCGGCCGAACCGAAGTCGCCCACGGCGGGGTCCATGCTCAGCACGGTCCCGCCCTTGATCAGCGTCCTCCCCGTGGGCGCGACGCTGAAGTCCGGGCCCGACGGGTAGAAGTCGGGGATCTCGGCCCGCTTCGGGCTGCGGCTGCCGATCACCAGGCGTCGGCCCCGCTTGTAGTTCCGCTTCACGAGCTCCTTGATGTCGCCGGCCTGGAACAGCACGATGGCCAGCAGGACGAGGACGCCGATGATCATCAGGCCGTGCTCCGCCCCGAGGCCCAGGAAGGGGAGGGCGCTGATGATGAGCGCCAGCAGCACCGAGGCCACGAGCGTGCCCACGAACGTGGCCCGCCCGCCGGACAGCGCCGCTCCGCCGAGCACGGCGGCGGTGATGCTGTTGAGGACGTAGCTGTCGCCGATCGCCGCGTTCCCCACCCCCGACCGCGTCATGACGAGGAACGAGGCCAGGGCGGCGAAGAGCGCCGACAGCACCAGGGCCCTGCCCTGCACCCACTTCGTGCGGACGCCGCTCCGCTTCGCCGACCGCTCGTCGAACCCGGTCGAGCGCAGCTGGAGGCCCGAGCCGCTGGCGTGCAGCCAGTAGTCGAGCGCGCCGGCCGCCAGCACGATCAGGATGAAGCTGATCGGGAAGGGGCCGAGGGTCGTCCCCAGCGAGGCCGTGAAGTCCCGGTTGATGATCCCCCCGGGCGTGTCCCGCAGCGTGAGCGAGATCCCATTGAGGATGCTGAGGGTGGCCAGCGTCGCGATGATCGACGGGATCTTGAACCCGAGGACGAGCACCATGTTGACGAGCCCGAGGCCCAGCCCCGCCAGGAAGATGACGCCCGCGCCGAGCGCGATCTGCGCGGCGCCGGCGTCGGGGCCGATCAGGAACGACGCGATCACGACGCCGAAGGTCACCATCGCCCCGACCGAGAGGTCGAGGTAGCCGACGAGCAGGGCCTGGGTCTGGCCGATCGCCACCACCGCCAGGGGCGCCGCCAAGATGAGGATGTTCGTGACGTTCGTGGTGTTGATGAACCCCGGGAACCTCGTGGTCGTGTACCAGGCCACCGCGATCAGCAGCAGCACCTGCAGCGCCACCGGCATCCAGAGGCGGAACCGGACGATCTTCCGCCACTTGTTGACGTCGCGGGCGTCCCGCAGGACCTTGCGCACCGCCCGCCTGGCGGCGTCGATCCGATCGCTCACGAGCCGCTCCGGGACGCCTTCGGCATGGCCACGCCGAGCGGCGACCGCGCCGCGCGCGACATCCCCGGCCCCCGGACGATCGCCTCCACGATGCGGTGCTCGGTGAGCTCGTCGCCGGGGATCTCCTCCACGATCTGCCCGCGGGACATCACCAGCACCCGGTCGCAGAGCCCCGTCAGCTCGAGCGGGTCGCTCGACTTCACGAGGAGGGCCGTCCCGGCGTCGCTCCGCGACCGGAGGGCCTCGTAGATGTCGAACCGTGAGCCCACGTCGACGCCCTGAGTCGGCTCGTAGGCCAGGATCACCGAGGGCTCCTTGAGGAAGGATCTCGAGACGGCGACCTTCTGCTGGTTGCCGCCGGAGAGGAACTGCACGGGCTGCTCGAGCGATGGCGTGCGGATCTCGAGCCGCCCGATCAGGTCTTCCACCGACCTCCGCTCCTTCCTCCTCCGCAGGATCCCGAGGACCCCGAACCGCCGGAGCGACTGGATCGTCGAGTTCACCCTGACCCCGAGCACCGGCATCAGCGCCTCGTGCTTGCGATCTCCGGGGAGCACCATGAGCCCCGCGCTCACCGCCTCGTGGGTCGAGATCAGCATCAGCTCCTTGCCGTCGCAGACGACGCGGCCCGCCTTCGGAGCCTGCCGCCCCGACAGGCACTCGAAGAGCTGGGGCTGGCCGTTGCCCTCGGCCCCGGCGATCCCCACGATCTCGCCGCTCTCCAGCGTGAAGCTCACCGGCCCGAAGGACTGCCCCTGGAGGCCATCCACGACGAGGACGTCGCGCGGCTCCCCAGCGCCCGGGGACGCCTGCGGGAAGGCGGCCTCGAACGGCCGCCCCACGATCAGGTCCACGAGCTCCGGCTCCGCCACCGCTCCCGCGTCGAAGGTCCCCTGGCTGCGCCCATCGCGCAGGACGGTGACGCGATCCGCGACCTCGAGGACTTCCGGCAGTCGGTGGCTGACGTACACGACCCCCACTCCTCGCTCCCTGCACGCGGCGAGCGTCCGGTGGAGGGCCTCGACCTCGTGGGGGCCCAGCGCGGTCGTGGGCTCGTCGAGCAGCAGGACGAGCGGGTCGGTCACCAGGGCCTTGGCCACCTCGAAGAGCTGTCGCTCTGACAGCGAGAGGGCGCCCGCCGGCATGTCGGGGAAGAGCTCGAGGTCCAGGTCGAGCTCGGCCAGGAGACGGCGAGCCCAACGCTTCCTCCGGTAGAACGGAGGTCGCTTGTCGGGGGGCGCCGCCAGGTACAGGTTGTTCTTCACCGGCTGGTCCAGGATCAGCGACGTGTCCTGGTAGGCCATGGCCAGTCCGAGCTTCCGCGCCTCCGCCGGGGAATCCCGGCGGAGGCGCTCCCTCCCGATGCGGATCGTGCCTCGGTCGGGGTCAACGAACCCGCTGGCGATCCCGAGGAGGGTCGACTTGCCGGAGCCGTTCTCGCCCACCACGGCGTGGATCTCGCCGGCGCGGCAGTCGAAGCTGACGTCGGTCAGCGCTCGGACCGCCCCAAACTGCCGGTAGACGCCGCGCAGCTCGAGGACCACGTCCCCGGGCGTCGACCCTCCCTCGGAACCGCTTCCGCTCATCCTTCGTACATCTGGGCCAGCACGTCGTCGGGCACGAGCGACGTGTTCGACACCGTCTCCTCGACCCTGTTCGGATCGCAGTCCTCCGCCGTGACCTCACGCATCACGTGTGGCACCACGATCTCGGCCGGGATCTCCGCGCCCTTGAGGTGCATCATCGCCGCGGTGACCGCGATCCGCGACTGGAAGTTGCCGCCGGCCGAGAAGTAGATCTTGTAGCTCGGCTCGTTCCGCTCGGCCCAGTCGCAGAACAGGGTCTGCTCGTCAGTCCGCACCGCGATCGTGATGTCCTCGACGGGGACGTCGAGCTGCTCGTACGCGTCCAGCGCCGTGTACATGCCGTCGGCGTACTCGTAGGCGTACCCCTTGATATCGGGGTCCGTCGACAGCCATCCGAGGACCGTCTGGAGCGCGAAGTCGTTCACCCAGTACGTGTCCGCGGGCGGCCCCACCAGCTCGATGGAGTCGTTCAGGGCCGGCCTGAGGCACTGCTGCCACCCGGCGGACAGCGCGTTGCCGGGCGTGCCGCCCATGACGCCGATCGTGCCCGAGCCGACCTCCTCGTTGAGCACGTCCGCGAAGCTCTCACCGAGCTCGCACAGGTCCTCGCCCACGATCGTGAGGTAGTCCTCACCGGGGACGAGCGCGCCCTCCTGGCCGGGGAGCCCCACCCATCCCGCCGAGTACGGGATGTACGGGATGCCCGCGGCCTCGGCCTCGAGGATCGCCCCCGCGATGTTCGTGCCCTGGTCCGGGTAGCCGATGATGAAGTCGGCGCCCCGCTGGATCAGGAACCTGATGTCGGCCTCGGCCACCGCCGGATCCTCGGCCCACTGGGCGTCCCGGGACACGATCGTCCCGATCTCCGGGTACGTGAGCGCCTGGAGGATCGCCTCCATGTGCGTCACCTGGCGCCACACGTTGCCGCGCCCGCCGTCGGCGACGCCCATGATCAGCTCGCCTCCACTCCCGGTTTCGCACTCGACGTTGTTCCAGCACTCCAGGGCCTTCTCGATCGTCGCGTCGTCCGGATTCTGGTCGGCCCGGGCGATGGAAGCCAGCACGATGTCCGGTACGTCCTCCACCGGCCCGAGGGCCTTCTCCACCAGCGCCGGGTCGGCGTCGGTGCTCTCGCCGTACTCGGCAAGCGGCCCCTCGCCGGTGGTGGTCGTCCCGCCGTTGTCGCCGCCGCCGGTTGTGGCGCCGTCGTCTCCGTCGTCGCCGCACGCCGCCGCGACAAGCACAAGGACCACGAGGATCCCCAAGAACTTGATCCGCCTCATACTCCTCCCCCCTCTGGATGCATCCAGTCCAACTCCTGGGTCGTTGATCTCGTC
>DASUTZ010000234.1:0-2306 GCA_036374295.1 Actinomycetota bacterium | reverse complement strand
GCCTCCGTGGTGGACCCGGCCCTGGTCCCCTCAGCCATCGCTCACGCCCTCAAGCTTCCCGAGGTGGCCGGCCGGCCCATCGTCGACTCCCGGAAGGACCACCTGGCCGACAAGGAGCTGCTCCTCCTGCTCGACAACTTCGAGCAGGTGGCCCAGGCGGGTCCCGTGCTCGAGGATCTCCTGGGATCGGCTTCGGGGCTCAGCGCGCTGGCCACGTCCCGGAGGCCCCTCTCGGTCAGGGGCGAACAGGAGTACCTCGTGCCGCCCCTCGACCCGCCCGACACGGAGCGCCTCCCCGACCTGCCGGTGCTCCGCGAGATCGACGGTGTCCGCCTGTTCCTGGAGCGGGCGGCCTCCGTGGCGCCTCGGTTCGAGATGACCGAGGAGAACGCCCCCGCGATCGCCGCGATCGTGGCGCGGCTGGAGGGGCTTCCCCTCGCCGTTGAACTGGCGGCCACCCAGACCAAGCTTCTCTCGCCTGAGGAGATCGCTGCCCGGCTGGACGAGCGCCTCACCGCGGTGGGGACCGGCGCCCGGACCGCCCCTCAGCGGCAGCGGACCCTCCGGGATGCGATCGCGTGGAGCTATCAGCTCCTCGGGGAGCCGGAGCGTCGACTCTTCACGCGTCTATCGGTCTTCTCTGGCGGGTGGACGGTGAAGGCGGCCGAGGCGGTGTGCGAGCCCGACTCCCTCGGGGATCTGCTCGAGCTCTTCGGCTCCCTGGTCGATCATTCACTGGTCCGCCGCCTCAAGACGCCCGAGGCCGAATCGCGCTACTCGATGCTCGAAACGATCCGCGAGTTCGGCCGGGAGCAGCTCCGCGCGGGGGGCGAGGAGGAGGCGATCGCTCGCCGTCACGGAGAGCACTTCCTGGGGCTGGCCGTCGAGGCCGAGCCCCACCTTGAGAGCGATCTCGCCTGGCTCGCCCGGTGCGAGGCGGAGCACGACAACATGCGGGCGGCCCTTCGGTGGGCGATCGCTGCAGGCGAGCCGGACCTGTCCCAGGGAGCGGCGGGCGCGCTTTGGCGCTTCTGGAGGACGCGCGGATACCTGACTGAGGCCCGCCTCTGGTTCGACGAGGTCCTCGCGCTGCCCTCGGGCGACCGTCCGACCGCGGCGCGGGCGAAGGCGCTCACCGGGGCGGGGGGGATCGCTTGGTGGCGTGGAGAGGTACCGGAGAGCCGTGCCGCCTACGAGGAGGCCCTGGCCATCGAGCGCGAGCTTGGCGATCGGCGACGCATCGCGGAGGCCCTCTACAACCTCGCGTTCCCCCTGTCGATCCAGGAGGGTCTGGAGGCCGCCGTGGCCGTGGCGGAGGAGAGCCTCGAGCTGTTCCGGGAGGTCGGAGACGAGTCGGGGGTCGCCCGGGCCCTCGGGATGCTCTCGATCAGCGACTTCATGGCCGGGAACTGGGACGCCGTCGTCGCCCGGACCGAGGACGCGGTCGCGATCTGGCGGCGGACGGGCGACCGGTTGCGCCTGCTGAACGATGTGCTGGCCCTGGGGTTCGTCTATCTGCGGGTGGGGCGGCCCGGCGAGGCCCGAGCGGCCGCGCTGGAGGCCCTGGACCTGGCCGAGGAGGTGGGGAGCCCCATGGAGATCGGGGGAGCCCTCCTGGCGCTTGCGGTTCAGGCCAACGAGGAGGGCAGGCACCTGGATGCTATGCGGCTCTCGGGCGCCGCGGAGTCCCTCCGCGAGCAGGTGGGGAGCGGCGGGCCTCCCACCGAGATCATGCAGGTCATCGTGGGAGATCCGGCGGCCGAGGCGCGGGCTCATCTGGACCAGGACGAGGCGGAGCGCGTCCTGGAGGAGGGCCGGGCGATGACCTTGGAGGAAGCCGTGGCCGAGGCACGCCGTTCGGCATCCGGCTGATGCCCGTTCCACCCCCTGGTCCCTCGGCCGGTCATCGAGCACGCTCCCTCTCGAGAGGAAGGCGAGACGCTCATCTTGCAGAGATAGCCCCGTCAACCTAGGAGGTCCCAGCATGACTGAGACGCCTTCACGAACGACATCGCCGAGGACGCACGAGAGGTACGCCTGGATCCTGCTCCTGATCGCGGGCTTGCCGATGCTGTTCGGGAGCATCGGCCATCTCGCAACCGGGACCCCCCTGGCGGCGGGGCTTCAGTTTGCGAATAGCAGCCTCGGCATGACCTGGGAGCAGTTGGTCGCCGAGAGCCCCGCGGTTGCGGAGTCGATCACGGGCTTCGTGAGGGTCATGGCGATCTTCGGGTTGGGATTCTTCGTGCTCTTCACCACCGTCGTCGCGACGGGCTACCGGCGGGGGGAGCGCTGGGCCTGGTACG
>DASUTZ010000233.1:0-9819 GCA_036374295.1 Actinomycetota bacterium | reverse complement strand
CGACATGGGCCTGGAGCCGTCCGTCGTGCCCAAGATGGGGCTGGCCGAGAAGTGCCGGCACTGCGGGCGGTGCGTGTTCGGCTGCCCCTACGACATCAAGTGGGACACCCGGGCCTTCCTGGACCAGGCGGTGGCCCGCGGGGCCGAGCTCGTGACTGGCGCCCGGGTCGACAGGCTCGTGATCGAGGGAGGCTGCGCCAGGGGCGTCCTGGTGGGCCGGCGGCCGGGGCGTCGGCTCTACGAGGCCGACCTCATCGTGATCGCCGCCGGGGGCTTCGGGACCCCGGCCATCCTCGAGCGCTCCGGCATCGCCAGCGAGCCCGGTCTGTTCGTCGATCCGGTCCTGACCATCGCGGCGCGGATCCCCGCGGCCTGGCAGTGCAACGAGATCGAGATGCCGTTCGTGGTCCAGCGGCCCCACTACCTCCTGTCGCCGTACTTCGACTGGATCAGTGCGCTCTTCAACCCCGCCTGGCGCTTCCCGGTGCCCGACATGGTGGGCGTGATGATCAAGCTGGGCGACGAAGGAACCGGCTCGGTCTCGCCGCGCGGTCGCGTCGACAAGCGCCTCACCGCGCTGGACCGAACCCGGCTCGAGGAGGCAGGGGGGATCGCGGCCGAGATCCTCGGGCGCTTCGGGGCGGATCCCGAGACCGTGTTCACCGGCACGGTCAACGCCGGACATCCGGGCGGAGCGCTCCCGCTGTCCGAGGCCACGGCGACCGGCTTCCACGACGAGCGGCTCCCAGAGAACGTGTACGTCGCGGACGCGTCGCTGCTCCCGCGCTCGCTCGGGGGTCCCCCCATCCTCACGATCATCGCCATGGCGAAGCGCGTGGCGAGGCTGTGCCGCGACCGGGCGTTCGCCGGCGTCTGAGGGGGAAGGATGCAGCCACGACCTCACCGGCACGGAACCGGCTCGTGACTTTCCCGCCGTCTAGTGTGAGGGGCAGCTTCGATGACGCCCGAGGGGGCGATGCCCCGGGACAGGAGGGAGGACCCATCCCTGTGCCGTGCAGGGTGAGGGGGGCTACGCTCTTGGAGGAGCACGAGGTTCGCTTCCGTATCTGCGCGACCCTCCCCCTTCGGGGGTGAGAGGGACGGAAGCTCGGGGATGTCTCACCAGGGAGGAGGGCGGATGGAGGCGCTGATCGTCATCGACGCACAGAACGAGTTCTCAGCCGAAGGCAGGCGACCCGTCCCCAATCACGCGGAGGCGCTCGAAGCGATCCGTCGCCGGGTGGACGAGGCGCGGAGGGAGGGCCGTCCGATCGCCTGGATCCGTCACCACAACCCCCCCGACGAGGGGCCGGCGTTCCAGCCGGGGACCTGGGGCGCGGAGCTGTCCCCCGGGCTGGGGCCGGAGCCGGGGCACGGACCCGAGACCGAGCTCCAGAAGGACGTCTACGGGGCCTTCACGGGAACCGACCTGGAGTCGTGGCTTGAGGACGTGGGCGCGGACGCCGTCCTGCTCGTGGGCTTCTACGCGCACGTGTGCCTGTCGACCACAGCTCGGGAGGGGCTGATGCGGGGCCTCGCCGTGTCCCTCGACCCGGAGGGGAGCGGGTCGTGCGACATCGAACACGACGTCCTCGGCACGCAGAGCGCCGAGGAGGTCCGCCGCTCGGCCCTGCTCCAGCTGGCGCAGATGGGCGCTCGGATCGCCCCCTCACGAACGCAAGAGGCCGCCGCGAGTGGGTGACGTGCGGACCGAGCAATCGATCGAGATCGACGCGCCGATCGACGAGGTCTGGGCGGCGCTGACGACCGCCGACCAGATCGAGCAGTGGTTCCTGGGCGTCCGGACGGAGACGGATTGGCGGCCGGGCAGCCCGATCGTTCACCGCGGCGAATACCAGGGGAAGCCCTACGAAGACGCCGGGACGATCCTGGAGTTCGAGCCGCCGAACCGCCTCGTGCATACCCACTGGAGCCCGGCCTCCGGACTCCCCAACGTGCCCGAGAACCACGAAGTGGTCCGCTGGGAGCTCGGCGAGCGCGACGGCGGCACGGTCCTGACGATCAAGGAGTCTAACCTCCCCTCCGAGGAGGCGAAGGAGACGTCGGAGAGGACATGGCGCGTGGTCCTCGAGAACCTCAAGGAGCTCTTGGAGGGCTGATCCCGGTCCCCGACTCCCGGCCTTGAGCTTCGCACCCGACGCGTCCCCGGCCATACTTCCCGGGTGACCACCGAGAGCCGTCGCGTCCTGGCCGAGCGCTGCCGGGTGCAGGCGGGCTGGTGCGAGCGCCTCGGATCACCGCTCTACGCGGTGCTGCTACGTCGGGCCGCGGACGACGTCGAGGCCGGGGGCCCCACCTGGAGCGTGCTCCGGGGGCGCGAAGAGGCGCCCGAGGAGTTCTACGTCGCCCTCCGTCTGATGGGGTCGGTCCACCGCTTGGTGCTCCAGGGCCGCGCGCCGGCGCTGGCCGCGCACTACCCCTCGGCGGGCGGCTCCCCCGGCGAGGGGGCTTGGGACGAGTTCCGGGCGGTGGTGGACGCGAACATCGAGGAGCTCCGAGGGCTGCTCGACCTCCCGCCTCAGACGAACGAGGTCGGTCGGTCGGCGGCGCTGTTGGGAGGGTTCCTCCTCGTTGCGCGCGAGTCCGGGCTGCCGCTCCGGCTCCTCGAGCTCGGGGCCAGCGCCGGGCTCAACCTCCTCTGGGATCGGTACCGCTACGAGTCGGCGGACTGGTCCTGGGGGGAGCCGACGTCACCGGTACGGTTCCTGGGCGTGTTCGAGGATGCGACGCCGGAAGGCGGGGACGTCGCGGTGGGGGAGCGCCGCGGATGCGACCTCGCCCCGATCGATCCCACGACCGAGGAGGGCCGACTGACGCTCCTCTCGTACGTCTGGCCGGATCAGATCGAGAGGATCGAGCGGCTGCGGGGGGCTCTCAGCGTCGCCCGGGAGGTCGCCGTTCGGGTCGAGCGGGCCGACGCGGCGAGCTGGCTCGGCGGGGAGCTTCGCCGACAGCACCCGGGGGAGGCGACGGTCGTCTTCCACTCGGTGGTGCTCGGCTATCTCGAGGAGCGCTCTCGGCGTGAGGTGGTCGCGATGCTAGAGGAGGCGGGCGAGGCGGCGACCGCGGACGCCCCGATCGCCTGGCTGTCGCTCGAGCGCGCCGGCGACGTCTTCGAGGTGCGGCTGCGCTCCTGGCCCGGCGGGCGCGATCGCCTCCTCGCCCTCACCGCGCCCCACGGGCCGCCCGTCCGGTGGCGGGAGCCGGACGATCAGTCGGCGACGTAGGCGAACAGCCGTCGCTCCCCAGAGAGACCCTTCAAGGTGCGGGATCCTCGATCCTCGAGCTCGATGTCCGAGGACGCGAGCAGGGTCCTGGTGATCTCGGACGTCAGGATCTCCTGCGGGTCGGCCGCCGCCATGATCCTGGCGGCCTCGTGGACGGCCAGGCCCTCCACCGACGTGCCCACCACGTCGACCTCCCCGACGTGGACGCCCGCTCGAACCCGCAGGCCGTGCGAGGGCGCCTTCGATCTGATCGCGGCGGCGCAGCGGAGGGCGGCCGCCGGGCCTTCGAACACGGCGAGGATCCCGTCCCCGGTGGTCTTGACCTCCCGGCCCCCGAACCGGTCGAGCTCGCTTCGCACGGCCTGGTAGTGGCGGGCGAGCAGCTCCCGCCAGTCGGCATCCCCGAGCGCCGCCGCGGTCGAGGTGGAATCGACGAGGTCTGTGAAGAGCAGGGCGGCGAGGCTGCGGCCGGGCGGTCCGTGGCGGGATCCAGCGAAGGTGCGGAGCCCCTGCCACTCGATCTGCACGAGCGGCTCGTCGCCCAACACGTACGCGTCGTGCCCGGGCTGAACGTCGTAGGCGTCATCCGGTCCCAACTCGAGCTCCGTCCCGTCCTGGGAGATCACTCGTGCCCGCCCTGATATCACGACGCCGACGTGCCTGGCCCGGCACCACTCACCCCCGACCTCGGGGCGGAAGTGCTCGGACCAGCGCCATCCCGGCTGTGCGACGAACCGACCGACGGTGAGGTCCCCGAGCTCGACGACGCCTTGCGTGACGCCGGGGAAGGTGACCACCTCGGCCGGCTCACGGAGGTTCTTCCTCGTGATCGAAGCCATGGGCCGATGATGGCCTCATGGCCTGCTTCGCGCCAGCCTAATCGCTTATCGTCGGATCGAGATGAACACCTCCGTGATGGCGCCCGTGAGGATGGTGCCGCCGATCGGAGCGATCACCACCGCCATCGGAAGCCTGGTCGGGTCGGCCCCCGTTACGCTCACCGGCAGGAGGATCGCTGCCAACGCCACCGCGAGCCAGAGCAGGCCCACGGCCATCGCGTACCAGATCCATACGGTCCGGGTCGCCGATCCCATGTGTGCGAACGCCCGAACCACGGATCTGGTGGCCGCCAGCCCTGCCAGCAGCCCGACCACGACGGCGAGCGGGAAGCGATCCTGCTCAGCGCCCGTCACGAGATCCGGCGCGAAGACGCCCATCAGGATCACCGAGAGCCAGATGGCACCGAGCGACAGCCCGCCGAAGAGGTATCCGTGACTTCGCCCCACCTCGGGCTGCCTCGTTCGCCCATCCAGCTCGGGAAGGCCGATCTTCGTCTCGCTGCGCATGTGCCTCACCTCCTCGGTCGGCTCGACGCTATCCGCCATCTCCACCGCCGACCAGTCGCTGCTGACCCTCGATCCGCGGGCCGTCCGGCCCGGGATGAAGAGCGCCAGGGTCACGAAACGGTCGGGTCGGGCGTCCGCGGGTTGAGCGACCCTCCGGCCGGGTAATCGCGGAGGCGAGATGGAGATCGAGCTGGAGCTGAAGCTCTCGTCGCTCGGGGCCCTGCTGGTCGGCTTCGCGACTGGTCTGGCCCTGGGGTTCCTGGTCGGCAGTGGTGGAGGCCGGAAGACCGCCGATCGGTTGCGGAGCATCCGGGGCGAGGCCGAGGCGGCCCTCCCGTAGCCGAGAGCGTCCCACGCTTCGCTTCGCTGAGGCTCGTCGCTACGCGGCGACCTCGGCCGGGAGCCCGAACGCCTCGACGAGCTCTGGGCTCCGAAACGCCGTGACGTGGCTGATCAGCTCGTCGGGCAGGGTGAGGACGTCGAGCACTAGCGGCAGGAAGCGCGTCCTCGCCGAGCCGGTAGGGCGGCCACGGCCGGCTGGCCGTTCGCGCTGGTGGAGGGTCCAGGTGGGCATCGGCCAGGACTCCGCGACGGCCTCTCTGCCCTGGGCCCAGCTCGCGGACGGCCGCATCGAGAAGGTGGAGCTGCAAACGAACGACCTGGAGCGGGCTCGGGTCTTCTGGCTCGCTTTCGTCGAGGTGTCCGACGTCGATGACGCGATCGAGCGAGCTCGGCCCCTCGGGGCGACGGTTCCGCTGGAACCGACTGGAGTCCGGCGGGCTGGTACGCGATCCTCGACGTCCCGGCAGGGGCGCGGAGGTCGGCCTCTGGCAGCCGAAGCGATGAGCGGGGATCGCGGCTAGGGGGGCCAGATCGCTTCGCAGCTCCGGTGGCGCTCGCCGTCGATGCATCGATCGCGACCCGGCCCGCCCCGGAGCACGTCCGTTCCCGCGAACCCGTCGAGCAGATCGGGCCCACCCCGGCCGAGGATCCGGTCGTCGCCCTCAACGCCCAGGAGCTCGTTGGGTCCTCCGTCCCCGATCAGCACGTCGTCGAACCTGCTGCCCTCGGCGTCCTCGATCCTGCTCAGCCGATCGTTCCCGTAGCCCTCGGCGAGCCCGGAAGCCAGGTGCACGCGAACCCCTCGCGGGACGTGGAAGTAGAAGACGAGATCCCGCCCCGCCTGGCCGTCCAACAGGTCCTCTTGAGCGTGTCGGGAGGGGATCAGCATGTCGGGGCCGCGGCCGCCCAGGAGGCGATCCCTCCCGGGTCCGTCCGTGAGGCGATCGCTGCCCGGTCCTCCTCGGATCAGGTCGGGCCCGCCGCCTCCGATCAGGCCTCCGACCGCCGTATCCCTCCCCGGACCGCCGGCGATCCGATCGCCGTGAGGGCCGCCGAGCGCGACGTCGGCTCCGCGGCCACCCAGGAGCCGATCGCGTGCCGCGCCTCCCTGAAGTCCGTCGCCCCCCGGCCCGCCCCGGATCACGTCGTCGCCGGGCCCTCCGAACAGGAGATCGCGATCCTCGCCCCCTCGAAGGCGATCGTCGCCGCGCCCTCCGCAGATCCTGTCCGCGCCGCCCAGGCCGAGGACGACGTCGTCCCCATCCCCCGCGGCGATGACGTCGAGGCCAGGTGTGCCGACCAAGCGATCGTCGCCGGCCGTTCCTTGGATCGTGGGGAGCTCTCCGCCACAGGCCGGCGTCCGGCCGGCCGATCCTTCGGGCGGGAGGGCGATGAGCAGGATGACGGCGAGAGCGGTGAGCGACGTGCCGCGACGCGCGCGGGGTCCCGCCCGGTGATGACTCCGACGTCCCCTGCCGTGACCCACTCTGTGACCCCGCTCTCCGGGTCTGCGCGGCGCGCGCTGCCGCGACGGGGCGATCGTCCTCCCGATCTGCGCTCCTGGCAACCCCCGGCGGGCCTGGCGCCTCCCGGGAGGCCAGCCCGGCTAGGCGACCTCGATCGTCTTGAGGTCGATCCCGCTGAAGACGTCGCCGCCTTCCTCGATCCCGACGAACGCGAAGGCTTCCGCCGGACCCGCCCGGAACGTGCCCTCGGACGCCGGAACCCTCACCGACACGGTGTGGGGATCCCCGTCGCACGGCGTCGGACCGAAGGAGCCGGTGCCGACGGCCTGGCCGTCGTACACCCTCACCTCTCCGCCGAGCCCGGTGGCGTGCCTGGGGCACGTCACCGTGGCGTGGACGCTCACCGCGGCGCCGCCATCCTCGAGCGCTCCGCCGTCGCCGAGCACGAGCGACACGCTGGGCCGGACGCGGAGAGACGCCGAGTCGCTGCTCTCCTTCGTCTTGCTCTGCCGGACGATGAGCATGGCGTTCGCCTGGGCGGTGCCCGTCTCGAAGGTTCCCGAGGCGGCCGGGACCGTGACCCGAACCCCGTAGGTCAGCCGCCGGCAGCGGGGGGTGAACGAGGTCTCACCCCAGGCCTGCGACTGTTCCACGCGCACACGGGCCTCCACGATCGTCCACTTGGGATCGCACCTGGTCTCGAGATCGAAGGTCATGGACGAGCCGTTGGGGGTCAGTGTCGATCCCTGCGACACGATCTCGACCGACAGCTCGCTCCGGTGGGCGCTCACCGACTGCGTACCACTCGCCACGAGCACCCCGACCAGCAGGGCGAGGAGCCGGAGGGAGGACCGGTCTCTCATCACGAACACCTCCTTGCGTCGTCGCAGGTACTACTGGCCGAGGCTCCCCAGGGGATTGCGAACCGGGGCGCTTGACTAGGGGCTGGGCCAGCGGCGTCGGGCTGGGAGGGGGACGTCCCCGTGCGCGTTGCAGCGCGCCTCCGAGATCCGCAGCTCGAAGAGGACGTAGCGATCCGAGGGGGCGTAGGTCGCGGCATCCCTCGCCGCGGCCCGGGTCTCAGGATCCTCGACGGGGAAGCCTCTCCCGACGATCCAGAACTCCCCGCCCGTGCCCTCGGTGTCGGGGACGGCTCCAGGTGGAGGTCCCGCAGTCGCTCGGCGTCGGCGAGCATCTCGATGGCGGTGACCCTCGCGTCCGACACGGTGAAGGCGAAGACGACGCGGGGGCGCCCGCCCGGCGCCCAGACCGCGCCCGCGGCGCCCTCCACGAGCGCCGGGCGGGCGCCCCTCGCCCTCCCCGAGAAGGTCTCGGCCACCGCCCTGGAAGGTCGTGACGGCTACCGACGGCCAGCCGCTCGCGGAGTAAGGACCTCATGGTGGATGCCCGTGCCAACCGTGCCCGAGGACGGTGAGGCGACCTTGCGGACATGGTGCGCCAGACGGGGAGGGAGCTAGGCCTTGCTTCGTGCGATGCCGCCTCGCCACCCGAGGGTTCTCCCTGCTGGCGATCTGCCTGCTCGGGCTTGCCTCCTGCTCCGACGAGGCCCAGCACGACCCCGAGCTCCGGGTGGATCCCGTGGACGTGGCGTATCTGGAGGACCGGGTGGCCGTGAACCGAGGGAGGCCCCAGACCTACGGCTCGCAGATCCGATGCATGGAGGGACGCCCCGAGCCGGCCACGCCGATTGAGGATGCCGGCAACGTGGACGCGCGGCGCAAGGAGGTGGGCCTCGATCCTCTCGATGACTACTACGCGGAGCTCGAGGAGGCCTGCGCGGCCGAAGCGGCCGGGACCTAGTACCGCTCAAGGATCTGCTCCATCTGGCGGATCTCCTCGCGCTGCGCCTCCACGATCTGATCGCAGAGCTCGATGATCTCTGGGTCGGTGATCGAGGCTTCCTCGCAGACGAGGATGGCGCGGGAGTGGTGGGGGATCATCGAGCGGAGGAATCCCTCGTTGCCCACGAAGGTCTCCGCGCGCCCGAGGAAGAACGCCCCGACGAGGATGATGACGAAGGCGGCGAGGAGGGCGAGGTTGAGCCGGACGTTCTCGAACATGCTGCCCATCACCGCCAGCATGATGATCCCCATCGGAGCCACCATGATGATCGCCATCCAGAGGTTGCTCCAGTTGAAGTAGAAGTGATCGATCGTGACGATCATCGACATCGTCAGGACGAACATCACGATCAGGCTCAGGAACAGCGCGATCCCCAGCTTCACATAGGAATTTCCCATCGGTACCTCCTGGTTGTGGAGTGACGAGTCCATACCCGATGGCGGGGCCGTCGAACGTCCGAGGAGTTCGCACGATGGGGAAGGTCAGGTTCCAGCTCGCGATCTCGCTCGACGGCTACGTCGCCGGCCCGGACCAGAGCGAGGAGCATCCGCTCGGGGTCGGGGGGATGAAGCTCCACGAGTGGGTGATCGAGCTCGAGGCGTGGCGCAGGCAGCACGGGATGGACGGCGGCGCCGTCAATGCCAGCACCCAGGTCGTCGAGGAGGCCCAGGCGAACGTGGGCGCGTACGTGATGGGACGGAACATGTTCGGCGGCGGCCCCGGCCCCTGGCCGTCGGACCCTCCCTGGAACGGATGGTGGGGCGAGGAGCCGCCCTTCCACGGCCCGGTCTTCGTGCTGACCCACCACCCACGGGAGCCGCTGCAGATGCGGGGCGGCACGACGTTCACCTTCGTCACCGACGGGATCGAGGCGGCGATGGAGCAGGCGAGAGCCGCCGCCGGCGACCAGGACGTGATGATCGGCGGGGGCGCGAACGTGATCCAGCAGTGCCTCTCGGCTGGCATGGTGGACGAGTTCGAGCTCCACCTGGTCCCGATCATGCTGGGGGCGGGGGAGCGACTCCTGCAGAACGTCGGTCGTCTCGATCTCGACCAGGTGCGAGTGATCGAGGCGCCGGGCGTCACGCACCTCAAGTACCTCGTCCGCCGCTGAACGGAGCTGCGCCTCGAGCCGATGACTTCGGCTATCCTCACCGCCGACATGGTGAGAGCCCTCCGCATCGTCTACGCGGCGCTGGCCTGGCTGTTCCTGGCCGCCCTCGTCCTCCAGGTGTTCTTCGCGGGCCTGATGCTCTTCGGCGAGCCCGAGGGTCGCGCCCTCCACGAGGGCACGGGATGGATGCTCCACACGGCCGTGATCCTCCTGCCCGTGACCGCCGCGCTGGCGCGGGCCGGAGCGCGCGCCATCTGGCTCACCCTCGCCCTGACGGTGGTCACGCTGGTCCAGCCGATCCTCACCTTCGTGCGCGAGACGCCCGCGATCGCCGCGCTCCACCCGGTCAACGCGATCCTGATGACCGTGCTGTCGTTGATCGTGGCACAGGGGGCCCTTCGGCTGGCGCGGACGGAGCGGATCCCCGCCGCGAGCTGACC
>DASUTZ010000232.1:0-4555 GCA_036374295.1 Actinomycetota bacterium | reverse complement strand
GTTCACGTAGACGATCCCGAACTCGAGCTGGGTGACCGCTTTGAACACGTTCGTGATGTCGTGCGTGTAGATCGCCGCCGACAGCCCGTAGTCGACCGAGTTCGCCATCCGGATCGCGTCGTCCACGTCGTCGGTGCGGATGATCCCCGTCACGGGGCCGAAGATCTCCTCCTGCGCGATCCGCATGTTCGGGGTCATCTCGTCGAACACCGTCGGCGCGATGAAATTGCCCTTCTCGTAGCCGTCGCCGGTGAGCTCTTCGCCCCCGGTCAGCAGCTTGGCGCCCTCCTTCTTCCCGATCTCGATGTACTCGAGGATCCGCTCCTTCTGCGTGGCGTTGATCACCGGGGCGAGCTCGACGTCGGGATCGAGGCCCGAACCCACCTTCATCCCCTCGACCCGCTTCAGCATCCGCTCGGTGAACTCCTCGCGAGCGGCGTCGTGGACGATGAGGCGCGACGTCGCAGTGCACCGCTGGCCGCTCGTGGCGAACGCGCCCCACGCGGCCGCCTCGACCGCGAGGTCCATCTCGGCGTCGGGCATCACGATCATCACGTTCTTGGACCCGAGCTCGAGCGAGCAGCGCTTCATCAGCGCGCCGCATCGCTCGTTGATCTTCCGTCCCACCTCGAGCGAGCCGGTGAACGAGATCGCGCGAATGTCCGGATGCTCGACCATCGGCGCGCCGGCCTCCTCCCCGAAGCCGTGCACCAGGTTGAGGACGCCGGGCGGAAGCCCGACCTCCTCGAAGGCCTGGACCAGCAGCGTCGCCAGCAGCGGCGTGTCCTCGGCCGGCTTGAAGATGCTCGTGCAGCCGGAGACGATCGCCGGCGCCAGCTTCCACGTCGGGATCGCGATCGGGAAGTTCCACGGGGTGATGAGGCCCACCACGCCGATCGGGTGACGCACCGTCATCGAGAACTTGGCGCGGAGCTCGGAGGGGATCGTGTGGCCCTGCATTCGCCGCCCCTCGCCGGCCATGTAGTGGAGGAAGTCGATGCCCTCCTGGATGTCCCCTCGGGACTCCTTGAGCGTCTTCCCCATCTCGCGGGTCATGAGCTCGGACCAATCCTCGATCCGCTCCTCGAGTAGGAGGGCGACCCGCAGGAGGTAGTCGGCGCGCTCGGGGGCGGGGGTCCGCATCCAGTCGGGATAGGCGTCCTTCGCGGCCCGGACCGCGGCGTCCACGTCCTCGGCGCTCGATCGCGGGAACGTCCCCACGACCTCGTCCATGTTCGCCGGGTTGCGGGACTCGAAGGTGTCACCGGACGCCGACGGGACCCACTTCCCGCCCACCCAGTTCTGATAGCTCTCGGTCATCTCGTGGTCCTCCTGGCTCGCGTCGCTCCAATCCTACTCGCGGGCGACTGGCACTATCATCGTGCCCGTGCGGCTCGTGACCTACGCGCGGGAGGGGAAGCGCCGCCTCGGCGTCCTCGTCGACGAGACGGTCTTGGACCTCCCGGACGCGGTCGGTCACCCGGCGTTCCCGGAGACGATGGAGGCCATGGTCCGCACGGGCCTGGGCGGCCTCGGCGTGGCGCGTGAGGCCCTGGGCCGCGACGGTGCCGTCGAGCGTCACGCCGTCCCCGGCGCACGCCTGCTGGCGCCTCTCGTGCCGGGCTCCCTCCGCGACTTCCTGGCCTTCGAGGACCACGTGCGCGAGGGCGCGGCCCGGCGCGGCCAGCCCTTCCCCGAGCCCTGGCATCGGATGCCCGTCTACTACAAGGGCAACCACCGCTCGATCTACGGGCCCGAGGAGGAGGTCCCCTGGCCCCGCTACACTTCGGAGCTCGATTACGAGCTCGAGATCGCCTGCATCCTGGGGGGACGGGGACGAGACCTCGACGAGGAGGGGGCGGCGGCCCTGATCTTCGGCTACACCCTGATGAACGACTGGTCGGCGCGCGACGTCCAACGTGACGAGATGGCCTGCGGCCTGGGGCCCGCCAAGGCCAAGGACTTCGCCACCTCGCTGGGTCCGTGCGTGGTCACGGCCGACGAGCTCGACCCCACCGACCTGTGGCTCACGGCTCGCGTGGACGGCGAGATCTGGTCGAAGGGCAACCTGGGGGCCAGCCGCTGGTCGTTCCCCCAGATGATCGCCCACGTGTCGCAGGACGAGGAGGTCTGGCCGGGCGACGTCTACGGGTCGGGGACGTTCGGGGGCGGCTGCGGGCTGGACCTCGACCGGTCGCTGAGGCCGGGGGCGGTGGTCGAGCTCGAGGCGGACCTGATCGGCGTCCTGCGCAACCGGGTCGCCGCGGCCTAGGCGAAGGCCGGGCCCAGCGGCAGGATCCCGTCGATCTCGTCGAGATCCTCCCGCGAGAGCGCCACGTCGCCGGCCTCGGCGTTCTGCCGCACGTGGTCGGGGTTGCGGCTGCCCGCGATCGCCGACGTCACCCCGGGCTGATGGAGGATCCAGGCCAGCGAGAGCTGGGCCAGCGTGATCCCCAGCCGCTTCGCGATCGGGCGGAGCCGATCCACGACGGCAAGGCTCCGCTCGAGCTTCCCCGGAGCGAACAGGCCGTCGTAGTACGACATCCCGGCGCCCTTCCCGCTCCGCCAGTCCTCGTCGGGGAACTCGGTGTCTTCGTGGATCGCCCCGGTGAGGAGGCCGTAGGCCAGCGGCCCGTACGTGACGACCGCGATCCCCCGCTCCCCGCACCACCGGATCAGGTCCCTGTGCTTGAGGTGGAGGATCGAGAACTGGGGCTGGAGCGAGTCCACCTTGCGGATCGCCTCGCAGCGCTCGATCTGCTCCCGACCGAAGTTCGAGAGGCCGAGCTCGCGGACGAGTCCCTCGTCCGCGAGCTCGGCCATCGCCCCCCACGTCTCCTCCACCGGGACGTCGTCCGACGGCCAGTGGAGCTGGTAGAGATCGATGGCGTCGATCGCCAAGCGCTCGAGGCTCGCCTCGCACGCCCTGCGGACCTCGTCGGGGCGATGCCCGGTCCCCTCGGGCTTCGGAGCCACCTTCGTGGCCACGAACGCCTCGCGCCCCTCGATCGCCCGCCCCACGAGCTCCTCGGAGCGGCCGCTGCCGTAGCCCTCGGCCGTATCGATCCAGGTGATCCCGGCATCCAGGCCCGCCCGGATCGCCTCGATCACGCGGTCGTCCGACTCATTCTCGCCCCAGACGCCGCCCCCCGCCTCCCAGGCGCCGAACCCGATCACCGAGATCTCAGACGTGCCCAGCGGTCGCATGCGCATGGGCCCGTTCTACCCCACCATCAGGCGTCGCGACAGCGGGGGACCTCGGCCGCCGGGCCGGCGCAGGCCAGCGTGCCCTCGCCGCCCGACGCGTAGTGGGCCTCCACGAAGGCGTGGATCTCGGGGGGGCTGACCCCGAGACACCGCTGGAGCGAGCCCCAGGCCGTCATGGCGAACGGCTCCTCGAGCCCGGGCAGCGGCGTCACGATCAGCGACGTGTACCCATCCTCCGCGATCGAGCTCACGGTCCGGAGCAGGCTCTCCCGCATCGGCTCGGGCGCCTCGGGGGAGACCCACACCACGACCGCCCCGTGCTCCATCGCGTGGACGACCTCGGGGAGGGGCTGGGGCTCCCGATGCACGGCCCCCGACGCGGTCGGCACCGGGGAGTGTGGCCCGGAGGTCGGCGGGATCGACGAGTAGTCGTCGAACGCCTGGCCCTCCTCGAGGTGCGCCGTCCCCAGGTCGGTGGGGTGCAGGACGGGGAAGCACGAGCTGCCCCCGGCCAGCCGCCACAGGTCGCCCGCCCGGATCGCCCGGACCACGCGGTGGTCGGTATGGTCGCCGAGAACGCGCTCGGCGATCAGCGTGGCCGTCTCCTCCCCCACCTCGCGGTCGGTCACGCCGACCAGCGATCCCGAGGCCCTGACGGTGTCCTCGAACCGCTCGCAGAGCTGTTCGGCGGTGAGGAAGGCGGGGTCCACATAGCGGGCGGCTCCGCGGCAGTCCTCCTCCTCCAGCGCCTCGTAGTACGCGCGCAGGGCCCCCTCGGGGGTGGGGGCCCCGGTGATCGGGACGGGCTCGAAGGTGAGCGCGCGCACGGTTCCCACCGTCAGCGTGGCGGCGATGCCCACGCCCAGCAGGACGGTGGCTGGGGTGAAGGAGCGGCCGCTCATCGTGCCGGGGACGGTACGGGCCCGCCCGGGCGAGCGTCAACCCCGATGGTAAGGTGGCGGCGATGGGCTACCGCATCGGCGTCTTGGGCGCGACCGGCCTCGTGGGCGAGGTCCTCTTGAGCATCCTCGACGAGCGAGGGTTCCCCGTGGACGAGCTCCGAGCCTTCGCCTCCGAGCGCTCGGCGGGGCGCCGGATCGGCTGGCGGGGCGAGGAGATCGTCCTCGAACCGCCGGCAGAGGAACGATTCGCCGGGCTGGACCTCGTCTTCACCGCGGCCGGCTCCGACGTGGCCCGGGAGTGGGTCCCGAGGATCCGGGCCCAGGGACCGGTCGTGATCGACAACTCCTCGGCGTTCCGGCAGGACCCGGGCGTCCCGCTCGTGATCCCCGAGATCAACGCCCACGCGCTCCGGGACCACGACGGCCTGATCGCCAACCCGAACTGC
>DASUTZ010000231.1:0-4845 GCA_036374295.1 Actinomycetota bacterium | reverse complement strand
CCGAGCCTGCTGCGCAGGCTCGGCGCCGACGTGATCGCCATCGGGGACGAGCCCGACGGCAGGAACATCAACGTGGGGTGCGGGGCCACCCATCCCGAGACCGTGGCCGAGGCCGTTCGCCGGTTCAAGGCCGATGCCGGTGTGGCGCACGACGGCGACGCGGACCGGGCCATCCTCTGCGACGCGGAGGGGGCGATCGTGGACGGCGACCACATGCTCGGGGCGTGCGCGCTCGCCATGCGCGAGGAGGGGACGCTGGCCCGCAACACGGTCGTCACCACCGTGATGGCCAACCTCGGCTTCAGGAGGGCGATGGAGGAGGCCGGGATCTCCGTCGTGGAGACGCAGGTCGGGGACCGGTACGTCCTCGAGGAGATGCGGCGCACGGGGGCAACCCTGGGCGGGGAGCAGTCCGGCCACGTGATCTTCCTCGACGCAGCGACCACCGGCGATGGCCTGCTGACGGCGGCGCGGTTCCTGGCCCTGGCCCGCTCCAAGGGCGTGTCCGTCGCCGAGCTGGCCTCGGTCGTGCGTAAGCTGCCGCAGGTCCTCGAGGCGGTGGAGGTGGCCGATCGGGGGGGCCTGGAGGGGTCGGAGGAGGTCCGGGACGCGATCCGTCGCGCCGAGGAGGCGCTGGGGGGGCGAGGCCGGGTGCTGGTTCGTGCCTCGGGGACGGAGCCGGTGGTGCGCGTGATGGTGGAGGCCGAGGAGGAGGAAGAGGCGCGGCGTCACGCCGAGGCCATCGCCGCGGCCGTGCGCGAGGCCCTGGGCTGACGGCCGGTTCGCCCGGCTCGTCCCGGCTGGTCCGCCGAGCCAACCCCCCCTGGTACCATGGGGCGTCATGTGCGGCATCGTGGGCTACGTGGGTCCCGACGAGGCGCTCCCGATCCTCATGGACGGACTTCACCGCCTCGAGTACCGGGGCTACGACTCCGCGGGCGTTGCGGTGCTGGGCGACGACCTCCGTGTCGTGAAGCGAGCCGGGAAGCTGGACGAGCTCGAGAAGGCGCTGGCCGAGGAGGGACAGCCGCCCGGCCGGATCGGGATGGGACACACGCGGTGGGCCACCCACGGCCCTCCCACCGACCAGAACGCCCACCCCCAGACGGACTGCTCGGGCGCGATCGCGGTCATCCACAACGGTATCATCGAGAACTTCTTCGAACACCGGGAGCGGCTGGAGGCCGAGGGCCACGAGTTCCGCTCCGAGACGGACACCGAGGTCGTGGCCCACCTCCTCGAAGGGCGCTATGAGGGTGACCTCCCCGCCGCCGTGCGCTCCACCGTGAAGGAGCTCGAGGGCGCGTACGCGCTCGTGGTGATGGCGGCCGACCAGCCCGACCTCGTCGTCGGGGTGCGGGTCTCCTCGCCGATGATCGTGGGGGTTGGCGAGGGAGAGAACCTCCTGGCCTCGGGTGCGCCCGCCTTCCTGGCCAGGACCAGGTTCCAGGTTCCGCTGGAGGACGGCGAGATGGTGGAGCTGCGAGCCGAAGGGTATCGCATCACCGACCTCGAGGGGAACGAGCGCTCGACGGAGCCAGAGGAGATCGACTGGGACATCGAGCAGGCCGAGAAGGGCGGCTTCGAGGACTTCATGCTCAAGGAGATCTACGAGCAGCCCCAGGCGATCCTCGATACGGCCCGGGGCCGCATCCGCGAGGGGAAGCTCCTGCTCGACGAGGTCCGGATGAGCGAGGAGGACACCCGGGCGGTGGACAAGGTGTTCGTGGTGGCCTGCGGGACCGCCTTCCACGCGGGGCTGGTCGCCAAGTACGCGATCGAGCACTGGACGCGCCTGCCGGTCGAGATCGAGATCGCCAGCGAGTTCCGCTACCGCGACCCAGTCCTCGATCGGAACACGCTGACGCTCGCGATCAGCCAGTCGGGGGAGACGATCGACACGCTCGAGGCCGTCCGGCACGCGAAGCACCAGCGCTCCTGGGTGACCGCCATCACGAACACCGTGGGATCCTCGGTGGCCCGCGAGGCCGACGCCGTCGTCTACACGCGCGCCGGCCCCGAGATCGGGGTCGCCGCCACGAAGACCTTCACCACCCAGATGGTGGCCCTCCACTTGGTCGCGCTCTACCTGGCGCAGGTCCGGGGGACGATGTACCCGGAGGAGATCCAGCAGGTGCTGGACGAGATGGAGGGCCTGCCGGCCCTCGTGGAGCGGACGCTCGAACTCAACCCGGGCGTGGAGGAGCTGGCTCGCCGGTACGCGGACGCGCGCGACGTGCTCTTCGTGGGGCGCCACACGGGTTACCCGGTGGCGCTGGAGGGTGCCCTGAAGCTGAAGGAGATCTCCTACATCCACGCCGAAGGCTACCCGGCGGGGGAGTTGAAGCACGGGCCGATCGCTCTACTCGAGCCCGGGGTTCCCGTGGTGGCGGTGGCCACCGCGTGCCACGTCTACCCCAAGGTGCTCTCGAACATCCAGGAGATCAAGGCCCGCGGCGCCGAGGTGATCGCCCTGGCCACCGAGGGGGACGAGGAGATCGGGAAGCTGGCCGATCACGTCCTCTATGTGCCTCGGACCGCGGAGCTCCTCTCGCCGGTCGTGGTGTCGGTGCCGCTCCAGCTCCTCGCGTACCACATCGCCAAGGTCCGGGGCTGCAATGTGGACCAGCCGAGGAACCTGGCCAAGTCCGTCACGGTGGAGTGAGGCGCCCGTGCGCGCCGTGAGCCTGAGCGCGTGATGCGGATCGTGGGGGTGGGCGTCGACATCGTGGACGTCACCCGCGTGGAACGGATGCTCGAGCGGTACCCGCGGTTCCCCGAGCGCGTCTTCACGCCCGGCGAGGTCGCTTACTGCGAGTCGAAGGGCAACCGGGCGACGTCCTACGCAGGCCGATGGGCGGCCCGCGAGGCGACGCGCAAGGCCCTGGGCGGGATCCGGCGGATGCGCTGGCACGACGTCCGGGTGGAGCGCGCGCCGAGCGGGGCGCCCCGGATCGTGCTCGAGGGGACGGCCAAGGAGCGGGCCGACGCCCTCGGGGTCTCCGAGGTCCTGATCTCGTTCACGCACGAGCGGACCATGGCCACGGCGTTCGCGATCGCGGTGGGAGAGGGCTGATGCGCCCGGTCCTGACGGCCGCGCAGATGAGAGCCGCAGATCGGGCCGCCGCGGAGCGCGGCGTCCCGGTGGAGGCCCTGATGGAGCGAGCCGGGCACGCGGTGGCCCGGGCCGTCGCCGCGCTCCTCGGCGGCACCTACGGGCGCCGCATCGTCGCCCTCTGCGGGAAGGGCAACAACGCCGGCGACGCCTTCGTGGCCGTCCGGCTCTTGGCGGCGTGGGGCGCGGCTCCGGCCGTCGTGTCGGTGGCCGGCCTCGACGAGCTCCGGGCGGCGGCCGCCGCGAACGCGGAGCGGCTGAGGGATTCCGGCGTCCCCACGATCGCGTGGGGGACTCGGGAGGCCGATCGGGCGATCGCGCGGGCCGACGTGGTGGTGGACGGGCTGTTCGGGTCGCGGTTCCGTGGCCCCGTCGAGGGTTCCTGGCGGGAGGCCATCGAGGCGGTCAACGCCTCGCCTGCGCCCGTCGTGGCCGTGGACATCCCGTCGGGCGTCGAGGGGGACACCGGCGCGGTGCGGGGGCCCGCCGTGCGGGCCGAGGTTACGGTGACCCTCGCCGCCCCGAAGGTGGGGGTAGTCCTCTACCCGGGGGCGGAGTTCGCCGGACGGGTCGAGGTGGCCGACATCGGGATCCCGGCCGACCTGCTGGAGAGCGAACTGGCCCTCGTGGAGCCGGGCGACGTGGCCGCGATCCTTCCCCGCCGGGCCCCCGAAGACCACAAGCACCGGTCGGGGGACGTCCTTGTGGTCGCCGGCTCGCGCCGCATGACGGGGGCCCCCCGCCTCGTGGCCGAGGGTGCGGCGCGAGCCGGCGCCGGTCTCGTCCACGTCGCGGTGCCCGAGGGCATCCTCCCGATGGTGCAGGCAGGGCTCACGGAGGCGGTCTTCCTGCCTCTGCCCGAGGGACCGGATGGCTCGGTGGCCGCCTCCGCCTGGGGGGAGCTGAAGAAGCGGATGGACCGATTCGACGCGGTGGCGATCGGGCCGGGGCTGACCACCGAGGGAGAGGCTCCGGACCTCGTCCGCGCGCTCGTGCGCTCGTCCCCCGTCCCGATCGTGGCCGACGCCGATGCCCTCAACGCGTTCGCGGGGCGGGCCCAAGACCTCCGGGAGCGCGCGGCGGATCTCGTCCTCACGCCCCACGCGGGGGAGTTCGCGCGGCTCCTGGGGGCGGACCCCGAGGAGGACCGGGTGGGGATGGCCGCCGCCGCCGCCGCCGACACGGGCGCCGTGATGGTCCTGAAGGGCGCCCGGACGCTCGTGGCTCCCCCCGGGGGGGAGGTCCGGGTCAACCCGACCGGGTCGGCGGCCCTGGCCACCGGCGGGACCGGCGACGTGCTGGCCGGCGCGATCGCCGCGTATCTGGCCCGGGGCCTCCCCCCCGCCGATGCCGCGACCGCCGCGGTCTACGTTCACGGGCTCGCCGGCCAGGTGGTGGGCCGGCGGATGGGCGAGGGGGGCACGGCCGGGGACGTCGCCATCGCGATCCCCGCGGCTGTCGAGGCCCTCCTCGGATCGGTGGCATCATGACCCGGGGGGTGAGCGCGTGAGGTACCGCCCCACGGTCGCGGTGATCGACCTGGAGGCCGTCAGGCACAACGTCCGCGCCCTGTCCAGGGAGGGCTCGGCGTACATGGCGGTGGTGAAGGCGAACGGCTATGGGCACGGCGCGGTCCCGATCGCCCGGGCGGCCCTCGAGGCGGGGGCCGAGTGGCTCGGCGTCGCCCTGGTCGAGGAGGGGGTCGCGCTCCGGGAGGCCGGCATCACCGC
>DASUTZ010000230.1:0-3795 GCA_036374295.1 Actinomycetota bacterium | reverse complement strand
GCATCGATCTGGCCCCGGATCGCCCTGGGCGTCCTGCTCGTGCTCCTGGCCATCGGCGGCGTGCCGACCTGGAAGTGGATCTCACGCCGGCGCCGCCTGCGGCGCGCCTCGTCCCCGAGGGAGGCCGTCCTGGCGGCCTTCGACGTCCTCGAGGAGCGCGCCGCGGACGTGGGCCTCGAGCGGCGCCTCGAGGAGACCCTCCTGGAGTACGAGGCGCGCCTCCGCGGCTCGGTCAGGCTGCGCGACGGCGACCTGGAGCGGATGACGGGGCTCGTGACCCGCGCGGCCTACGGGAGCGACGAGGTGGACGCCGCGGAGGCGCGCCTCGCCGCCGACGCCCTCAAGATCCTCACCGCCGACCTGCGGCGGCACGCCGGGCGGGGCCGCGCGCTCGTGGGGGCGATCCGCCCCGTCCGCGACTAGGTCGCCGCCTCGACCTGGACCTGCCTCGTGGCCTCCCGGAGCGCCCGCTCGAACTGGCGCCGGTCCTGCCGGAACTCCTCGACCTCTGCGTCGATCGACCGCACGATCGAGTCCAGCGCCACGAAGAAGGCCATCTGCCCGTTTCGGAGAGCGTCGAGGATCTCACCCTCGCGGCGGGCCACCTTGAAGATGCTCTTCCCGTCGGTGATGAGCTTGACCTCGGACAGGTGGACGTCCATCCCCGCGCGCTCGCGCAGGAACCCGTAGGCGCGACGGACGCGCTGCAGCGACATCCCCCCGTCGAGGAGCGACTTCACGACCTTCAGCGCGATGAGGTCGCGGAACGAGTAGAGACGCGGGACGCCGGGCCGACCGCCGGTGCTCTGCACCGAGGGCTTCACGAGCCCGATCTCGTCCCAATAGCGAAGCTGTCTGCGGGTGCAGCCGGTCAGGCGCGATGCCTGATGCGACGTGAAGCCCTCCATCGAACCTCCGATCGAACTCGCCCGGGCGGGAGCTTTCCGACCGCGTGGCCCCCGGGGGAAGTGGTAGCCGTAGTTGTACGGCAACGGGGACCCCATGCGCAAGCAAGGAGGGCGATCAGTTCTGGTCGGCCGGAGGCTCCGAGCGGCCGCGGAACCGGTCGACCAGACGGGCCAGGGACCCGATCACCGACGGCCCGCCCTCGCGACGGGCCGCCTCCATCTGATCGTGGGCCATCCGTCGGATCGTGTTGTAGACGAAGAGCGCCGACGCCAGCATCACCCCGAACCCCGCGAGCGCCACCCAGATCGACACCATGAACAGCATCAGCATCACGAAGCCCGCCACGAAAGCGACGATCCCCAGGCGGACCCGACGCACGATGTGGGCGTGAACGGTGGCCTTGGCCACGGTCTCGGCCAGACGTGGGTCCTCCTCCCGGAGACGCTTCTCGATCTCCTCGAGGATGCGCTGCTCGTGATCCGACAGGGGCATGCCGGCCGCTCCTTTCCTCGCGCCCAATTATAGGGAGTACCCTACCTTGGGGGTTCCCTCAACCACGGGCCCGGCCCCGATCGAGGAGCGAGGCCGGGAAGGCGGCGCCCTCGCCGAACCGCCGCTCGATCCGATCGAGCGCCCGCTCGGCGTCCTCCCAGCGGCCGGCCCGTACCAGCGCGAGCTGGTCCACGCCCGATGGGCGCAGGCCCGCCGCCCCCACCCCCAGCAGGCGGATCCGCAGGCGCCCGCGTGAGGGAAGCGCCCCGAAGAGCTCCGCCACGACCCGGTAGAGATCGTTGCCCACGTCGGTCGGGTCGGGCAGCGTCCTCGACCGAGTGAGGGTCGTGAAGCTGGCAAGCCGGGCCTTGAGGGTCACGGTCCTCGCACGGAACCCCTCCTTCCGCAGTCGCGCCGCCACCCGGAACGAGAGCCGCAGCAACTCCCGACGGATGTCGTCCTCGGCGTCGAGGTCCCGGTCGAAGGTCTCCTCGTGGCTGACCTGCTTCGGAGCCTCGTACGGGATCACCGAACGGTCGTCCTCGCCGCGGGCCAGCGCGGCGAGGTGCCGGCCCTGCTGCTCCCCCAGCACCCGCTCCAGGACGCGCGGCGAGGTCACGGCCAGCTCTCCGATCGTCCGCACCCCCAGCCGCCGGAGCAGCTCGTCGGTCTTCTCCCCCACGCCCCACAGCGCGTCCACGGGGAGCGGGTGGAGGAACGCCTCGACGCCGCCCGCGGGCACGACGAGCAGACCGTCGGGCTTGGCGTGGGTGGAGGCCATCTTCGCCAGGAACTTGTTCGGCGCCACGCCCACGGAGCAGACGAGCTCGGTCTCCTCGAGGACGCGGGCCCGGACCTTCTCGGCGATCTCGACCGGCTCCCCGAACAGCCGCGAGGCGCCCCCTACGTCGAGGAACGCCTCGTCCAGGGAGAGGGGCTCCACGAGCGGCGTGAACGAAAGGAAGATCTCGCGGAGGCGCGTCGCGTACGCCCGGTAGGAGGAGAAGTCCGGACGGACGAAGACCGCCTCGGGACAGAGGCGCCGGGCGCGGGCGGCCGGCATCGCCGACCGGATCCCGAACCGCCGGGACTCGTAGGAGGCCGACATCACGACGCCGCGCGACCCCGAGCCTCCCACGACGACCGGCTTCCCCTTCAGCGTGGGGTCCTTCAGGACCTCGACCGACGCGTAGAACGCGTCCATGTCCACGTGCAGGATGGGCTCGGGAGGAGGGATCACGACGCGCTCGCGGGGGCCTCCTCCACCAGGAGGGCGGGACGGCGCGAGGCCCACAGACCCATCCCGCCGAACACCAGCAGGCCCCCCGCGGCGCCGACCAGCCATACCTGCACGTCCACCCGCCCCAGGACGCCGATGCCGAGCGCCGCCACGAGCGGTCCCACCTCGCTGATCACGACGAAGACGGCGCTGACCTTCCCCGGCGCGCTCGAGATCCGCTGGATCAGGGCCTGACCCGTCGAGTAGAAGAGCGGGAACCCGAACCCGAACAGGATCGCGCCCGGGATCGCCACCCCGAACACACCGGTCGCCGCGTACACGAGGAGTCCCGCGCCCGCGATCAGGACGCCGCACGCGATCACCACCATCTCCGCGCCGGTCGCCCGCCGGAGCCCGATCAGCAGGATCGAGGCGAGCAGCGCGCCGACGCCCTGCATCGACCACAGGAAGCCGAGGGACCGCTGCCCGAGATCGAGCACGTCCTTCACGAACAGCGGCTCGAGCGTCTGCATGAGCCCCAGGACGAGCATCGCGGCGAACCCCGTGAGGAACAGCAGGCGCAGGACGGGGACGCGCATCCCGGCCCGGAGCCCCGCCCCCAGGTCCCGGAGGAACGAGTCGTGCGCCCGTCCGTCGAGGCGCCGGTCCGGGACGAGCGCGTAGAAGAGCAGGGCGAAAGCGAGCGCCACGAGCCCCACCCAATAGGGAGCCTGGCGTCCCCACAGCCCCACCGCGACCGCCCCCATCAGCGGACCGAGGGCCATCGGCAGCTCGCGGACGAGGCTGATCATCCCGTTGGCCCGCACCAGGCGGTCGCGCTCGACCAGGCGGGGGACGAGGGCGCCCCGGGCCGGCCACAGCACGCCCTCGGCCAGCCCCACCCACGCCATCGACAGGTAGAGCCAGGGCAGCGACGGCGCGAGCGAGGCGACCACGAGCGACCCGGCGAACGCCGCGATCGCCACGACCATCATCCGCTGAGGGCTCCACCGGTCGGCCAGCGCCCCGAACGGGGGCGTGGAGGGGATGAACGTGATCGAGAACGAGGCGAGCAGGATCCCGAGCTGGCCCGAGGTGGCGTCGAAGCGGTAGGTGGCGTCGCCCATCACGGCCAGGAAGTAGCTCCAGAGGGCGAGGCCGGCGAAGCCCTCGGC